>CAZFIO010000132.1:0-5363 GCA_964519585.1 uncultured Tissierellaceae bacterium | reverse complement strand
AGTATTGGCATAGATAAAAAAGAAGGAGGTGACCTCCTTCTTTTTTAAGCATAAAGCTTACTCTTTTTTCATTGACATACAATATGTTTTATGATAGTTTATACTAGTACTGTTGTTCAATGATGGAAGATACTTATAGAAGAAGTTTTATTCAAATAAAATATATAGATATACCAATGGTAGGAGGTGTATTTGAATGAGAGAAAGAATTATATTAGCATGTACTGAGTGTAAACAAAGAAATTATGTTTCCAAGAAAAATAAAAAGAATACTACGGAAAGAGTTGAACTAAACAAATACTGTAAATTCTGTAAGACACACACTGCTCATAGGGAAACAAAATAAGATTATTTAATTAGGATGTGAGAAATATGGCAGCTCAAGCAAGTGGAAAAAAAGGCAAGATGTCTACTTATTTTAAGGGTGTAAGATCCGAAATGAGGAAGGTAATTTGGCCTAGTAAAAAAGAACTAATAAATTATACAGGGGTAGTTATACTAATAAGTGCAATTATTTCTATAATAGTTTATCTTTTAGACATTGGTTTACATGAAGTGTTGAAACTTTTTATAAAGTAGTAAAAGGGAGGGAGGACCTAGGGTCCCTATTTTATGACCGATAGAATTGAAGATAGAGAAATAAGGGCAAAGGATGCTAAGTGGTATGTAGTCCATACTTACTCTGGCCACGAAAACAAAGTCAAGGCCAATCTTGAAAAAATGGTAGAGAACAGGGGCATGAGGGATGATATATTCGAAGTGGCAGTGCCCACTGAAGAATATGTAGATACCAAATCAGGCAAGTCCATAATTAAAGAAAGAAAGTTGTTTCCAGGCTATGTACTTGTAAAAATGATTATCAATGATGAATCCTGGTACCTAGTTAGAAATACTAGAGGGGTTACAGGGTTTGTTGGTCCTGCTTCAAAACCAGTGCCTTTGTCCAAAGAAGAAGTTAAGGCATTGGGGGTACAGGAAACTATAGTACCTATTTTAGACTTCAATGTAAAAGATTCCATAAAGGTAACTGCAGGTCCTTTTGAAAACTTTATGGGAACAATTGATAGCATAAATGTTGAGAAACAAAAAGTTAAGGTTTTTGTTTCTATGTTTGGCAGGGAAACTTTAGTAGAGTTAGACTTCCAACAAGTTGAAAAGATGTAATTTTTTAAGCAAAAGCTTTTAAAATAGATGTATTGAAGGTGGGAGGGTTAATCCCGCTAAACCACAAAGACACGAGGAGGTGCAAGAATATGGCTAAAAAAGTTATGGCTGTAGTTAAATTACAAATACCTGCTGGTAAAGCAACACCTGCGCCACCTGTTGGAACTGCATTAGGACCTCATGGAGTTAATATTATGCAATTTACCAAAGAGTTCAATGCAAAAACAGCAGATCAGGCTGGGATGATTATACCAGTAGTGCTTACAGTTTACCAAGATAGATCTTTTTCCTTCATTACTAAAACACCACCAGCTTCAGTTTTGATTAAGAAGGCTATAGGTATTGAATTAGGTTCAGGTGAACCAAATAAGGTTAAGATTGGCAAAATATCTCAAGAAAAGATAAAAGAAATAGCAGAAATCAAAATGACTGATTTAAATGCCGCTTCTATAGATGCCGCTATGAAAATGGTAGCAGGTACTGCAAGAAGTATGGGTGTTGAGGTAGTAGAATAAGAAGGAATTCAAGAGTGGGAGGATATCCGTTAAAACCACAAGGAGGAAAGAAATGGCAAAAAGAGGTAAGAATTACAAAGAAAGTTTTAAATTAATAGATAGACATAATTTATATGATACAAAGGAAGCACTGGAATTGGTTTTGCAAACAGCAAAAGCTAAGTTTGATGAAACCATTGATCTTTCCGTAAGATTGAGTGTAGACCCTAGACATGCTGACCAGCAAGTTAGGGGAGCTGTTGTTCTACCAAATGGTACAGGCAGAACAAGAAGAGTCTTAGTATTTGCAAAAGCTGACAAAATCGCAGAAGCCGAAGCAGCAGGTGCTGATTATGTAGGTGGAGAAGACTTGGTTGCAAAAATTCAAAGCGAAAACTGGTTTGAATTTGATGTAGTTGTAGCTACCCCTGATATGATGGGTGTAGTTGGAAGGATTGGTAGAATTTTAGGACCTAAGGGTCTAATGCCAAACCCTAAATCAGGAACAGTAACCTTTGATGTTGGTAAGGCTGTTGAGGAGATTAAGGCTGGTAAGGTTGAATATAGGGTTGACAAGGCTAGTATAGTGCATGTTCCTATAGGAAAGGCATCCTTTGGCTTGGAAAAACTTGAAGAAAACTTCAATACCATGATAGATGCTTTAATTAAAGCAAAACCTGCCGCAGCAAAAGGAAGATACTTAAGATCAGTAACAGTATCAAGTACAATGGGTCCTGGTGTAAAAATAAATGGTCAAAAATTAATGGATTAAGAGTTGACAATTTATTAGCATGCTGGTACAATAAACAAGTCAATTAAATAGAACCGTAGACAGTAGGAACCCTTAGGGTTTAAACTTCTCCTACCGAGGCCAAGTACTAATCTAATATGAAATTATCTTAGGGTCTCTATGTGTCTACGTAGAGACTTTTATTTATTATGTGTGGGAGGTGAAGCGTATGAAAGAACAAACCCTTCGAGCTAAAACTCAAAATATCGAAGAAATTAAAGAAAAAATCAACAAGGCTCAATCAGTAGTTTTGGTTGACTATAGAGGATTAAATGTAGAACAGCTTACAGACTTAAGAAGTAAGTATAGGGAAGCTGGAGTTGAGTACAAGGTATACAAAAATACCATGATGAGATTTGCATTTAAAGATTCAGGTCTAGAGGATTTCAATGAATTCTTAAAGGGACCATCTGCAGTAGCTTTTGGTTATGAAGACCCTGTGCAGGCTGCTAAAGTCACATCAGACTATGCAAAAGCCAACAATAAACTAGAAATCAAGGCTGGTATTGTTGACGGGAAAATAATTGATGTGCAAGGGGTTAAGGATCTTGCAAGCTTACCATCGAGAGAGGTACTTATCGCTCAGGTGCTTGGTGGATTTAATGGACCTATCCAAGGATTTACAAATGTATTACAAGGTACAATAAGATCTTTAGCAATAGTATTAAATGCTATAGCTGAGGAAAAAACCGCATAAAAAATAAAAAGAAAAATTTTGGAGGTAGATATAATGGCAAGTGAAAAAGTATTAAACTTAATTGAAGAGGTTAAGAATTTAACGGTATTAGAATTATCAGAATTAGTAAAAGCATTAGAAGAAGAATTTGGTGTAAGTGCAGCAGCACCAATGGCAGTTGCAGCAGCACCAGCAGCAGGTGGAGCAGAAGCAGCACCAGCAGAAGAAAAATCAGACTTTGATGTAGTATTAACTTCAGCAGGAGACCAAAAAATTAAAGTTATCAAGGTAGTTAGAGAAATTACAGGCTTAGGATTAAAAGAAGCTAAAGAATTAGTTGACAATGCTCCAAAACCAGTTAAAGAAGGAGTCGCCAAAGAAGAGGCTGATGATATCAAAGCTAAATTAGAAGAAGTTGGAGCAGGAGTAGAATTAAAATAAGATTGTAAAGAAAAAAGGTTTCATTATTAAATGGAACCTTTTTTTAATAAAAGCAAAAAATGATAAGAAGTTGTTTGACATCTTGCATTGTTTATGATAATATGTATCATTGCATAATATTGAATATTATTGCCTTTGTATAAAGAATATGGCATAAGGCAATATTAATATATATGATTTGGAATGTATTACCAAAAGTGTTTAGTGCTTTTGGATATTTTAGTTTAATAAGGGGTGAATTTTTTTATGGCACATCCTGTAACATTGGGCAAACGAGTTAGAATGAGCTATTCTCGTATTGACGAAGTATTAGATTTACCTGATTTAATCGAGGTACAAAAATCATCATACAATTGGTTTTTAGAAGAAGGTCTAAAAGAGGTTTTTGAGGACGTATCACCTATTCAGGATTATACTGGGAATATAATTCTTGAATTTGTCAACTACCATATAAGCGAAACTATAAAATATGATGAGGACGAAGCTAGAGAAAGGGATTCTAACTATTCAGCACCGTTAAAGGTTAAGGTAAGACTTATAAACAAGGATACAGGTGAAGTAAAAGAACAAGAAGTGTTTATGGGTGATTTACCCTTGATGACAGAAAATGGTACATTTATAATCAATGGGGCTGAAAGGGTAGTAGTAAGTCAATTGGTTAGGTCTCCTGGGGTATACTATGTGGAGAATATCGACAAGGCGGGTAAAAAATTATACTCATCAACTGTTATTCCCAATAGGGGAGCTTGGTTAGAATATGAATCAGATTCTAACGATATAGTATATGTTAGGATAGATAGAACTAGAAAAATTCCTATAACTATATTGCTAAGAATATTAAACATTGTTAGTGATACAGAAATATTAAATCTCTTGGGGGAGTCTGTGCAGATTCTCAACACCCTAGAGAAAGACAATACTTCTACAGAAGAAGAAGCATTGTTGGAGATCTATAAAAGATTAAGGCCTGGTGAGCCTCCAACAGTTGACAGTGCTAAATCTCTTATTAACAATATGTTCTTCGATCCTAGAAGGTATGATCTAGCTAAGGTTGGAAGATATAAGTTCAATAAAAAATTAGCCCTATTTAATAGAATCTACGGAAGAATTGCCGCAGATGATGTTATTGACCCAGAAACCGGAGAAATTTTAATTTCCAAAGGGGAAGAAATTTCTAGGGATAAGGCAATAGAGATAGAAAACTCTGGTATAAATACTGTGGATGTTTTTGTAGAAAATGACAGGGTCGCTAGAGTTATCGGAAACAACTTTGTAAGTGGAAAAGCTTTTGATCTACCATTCTCCCTAGAGGAATTAGGACTTAGGGAAAAGGTCTACTATCCACTTATGAAAGAATTAATAGAAAACCATGATGATGAAGATGAATTAAAGGCAGCAATAACTGAAAGGCTTAAGGACTTATCTCCTAAAAACATTATAGCTGATGATATAGTTGCTAGTATCAGTTATGAATTCAACCTATTTGATGGTATTGGATATACAGATGATATAGACCACCTAGGAAATAGAAGGCTTAGATCCGTAGGAGAATTGATGCAAAATCAATTTAGGATTGGCCTATCTAGAATGGAAAGAGTGGTCAGGGAAAGGATGACAATCCAGGATATTGAGGTTGTTACTCCACAGGCCCTAATTAACATAAGGCCAGTTGTAGCTTCTATCAAAGAGTTCTTTGGCAGTAGCCAGTTGTCTCAGTTTATGGACCAAACCAATCCACTAGCTGAACTAACTCACAAAAGAAGGATGTCAGCACTTGGACCTGGAGGTTTAAGCAGGG
>CAZFIO010000131.1:0-5371 GCA_964519585.1 uncultured Tissierellaceae bacterium | reverse complement strand
AGTATTGGCATAGATAAAAAAGAAGGAGGTGACCTCCTTCTTTTTTAAGCATAAATGGGAAAAGCTTAAAGCGTAAAGCAAAGAAAGTAAGACAGTTGGTCAGTAAGACAGTTGGACAGGAAAAGATGTAGGGGCTGGTTTCCACGCCAGCCCACTGACCCAAAAGCGTAGCGGTGGACGCCTCTGTCCACAAAAGTCCAGAAAACAGAAAGTGTAAAGCATAAGTGGGAAAGCGTAAGCTGGAAGGGCAAGGATGAAAATCCCAAAAGCATGACTGCAAGATATCCTTCTCCTTAAGCTTTCATCTTTTAGTCTTAAGCCTTAAACTTTTAGCTTTTAGACTAAGCTTTTTGCTTTTCAACTTTTTCTTTGTTTTTCGTAAATAACCCTTGTAATTTACTGTATTATGATGTAAAATATACTAGTGTTTATTTAAGACATTGCGATGATACAAAAGGTGGTCTGGCACCCAATCTGGTAAATATAAAGACTTTCTAAGGGTTCATGTTTAAAAATTGTGTGTCGGAGAAATTTTTGTTGAGAATGTCCGGTTTAAAATCGGGCGACTTGAATTGCAAATTTATTTTTAAAAAAATAGAGAACACCCGGAAGAGTGTATTGGCAATTCTAGTTGCATGTAAAACCAGCATGCGATAGAAGGAGGGAATTAAATGTCAAACAAAGGTAAACAAAAAATCAGGATTAGGTTAAAGGCTTATGACCATGAATTATTGGATTCTTCAGCAGAAAGGATAGTTACTACTGCCAAGAGAACAGGTGCAGAGGTTTCAGGACCAGTACCACTTCCAACAGAAAAGGAAATCATTACGATTTTAAGAGCTGTTCATAAGTACAAGGACTCTAGGGAGCAATTTGAGCAAAGGACTCACAAGAGACTTATCGACATCCTTAATCCAAACCAAAAGACTGTAGATTCACTTATGAAATTGAATTTACCAGCAGGCGTTGATATCGAAATAAAGTTATAAGACTTTTATAAGATTACCCTAGGTAATCCGCTGTAAAATAATAGGAGGTGCAGATGTGAAGAACATTTTAGGAAGAAAAATTGGAATGACCCAAATCTTTGGGGAAAATGGAGCAGTAACCCCAGTTACAGTTGTAGAAGCTGGACCAATGGTAGTTGTTCAAAAGAAGACTGTAGAAAAAGACGGTTACAATGCAATCCAAATAGGCTTTGAAGAAAGCAAGGAAAGAAAAGTGAACAAACCTACTAAGGGTCATTTTGATAAAGGTAATGTAGGCTATAAGAAAATTTTAAGGGAATTCCCGGTGGAAAACTCTGATGAATTTCAAATAAATCAAGAAATCAAGGTAGACATCTTTGAAGTTGGAGATAAGGTTGATGTAACAGGAGTCTCTAAAGGAAAAGGTACTGAAGGTGTAATCAAAAGACACGGTTTTGCTAGAGGTAGAGAAACTCATGGTTCACACTTCCATAGGTCACCAGGTGGTATGTCAGCCAGTGCTAGCCCAGGAAAAGTTTTCAAGGGTCACAGAATGGGTGGAAGAATGGGGAACGAAAGAGTAACTGTTCAAAATCTTGAAATAGTAAGAGTAGATGCAGAAAGAAACCTACTTTTAATTAAAGGTGCTATACCAGGCCCCAAAAAAGGCTTAGTATCTATAAAACAAACGACTATTATGAAGTAAGAATTCAGGCTGGAAGGAGGATAAGAAATGCCTAAAGTAAATGTTTACAATATGTTAGGAGAGCAGGTAGAAGAGATTGAACTTAATGACGAAGTGTTTGGTATTGAAGTAAACCAACATGTTGTATATGAAGTTGTTAAGAATCAACTTGCAAATAAAAGACAAGGAACACAGTCTACAAAAACAAGAGCAGAAGTCAGAGGTGGTGGAGCAAAGCCATGGAGACAAAAAGGTACTGGTAGGGCTCGTCACGGTAGTAGAAGATCCCCAATTTGGGTAGGTGGAGGGGTTACCTTCGCACCAAAGCCAAGGGATTATAGCTACAGTGTACCTAAAAAAGTAAAAAGGCTTGCTATGAAATCAGCTTTAACTTCAAAGGTTGAAAATCAAGAAATCATAGTTGTGGATGAATTGAAATTTGATGCACCAAAAACTAAGGATATGATTAAAACTTTGGAAAACCTAAATGCTGACAAAAAAGCTTTAATTGTAACTGTAGATAGCAATTTAAACATTATTAGATCAGCTAGTAATATACCAAATGTGCAAACTACAGTAGTTAACAACTTAAATGTATATGATATTTTAAAATATAATTCACTTATTATTACTAAGGATGCAGTTAGAAAAGTGGAGGAGGTGTATGCATAATGCGTATTCCACACGATATTATTATTAAACCAATAATAACTGAAAAAAGTATGGAAGACATGGAAAGTAGGAAATATACTTTTAAAGTGGATAAAAGAGCCAACAAGTCTGAAATAAAAAAGGCTATTGAAAGTGTATTTGATGTAAAAGTTGAAAAAGTAAACACCATGAATATGCTAGGTAAGATGAAAAGACAAGGCTATACTTCCGGAAGAAGACCTAGTTGGAAAAAAGCAATTGTTAAGCTAACAGAAGACTCCAAATCAATAGAATTCTTCGAGGGAATGGAATAATAGCTTTATAAGAAGGAGGGAAAACAATGAGTATTAGGAAATTTAAACCTACTTCTCCTGCGTTAAGACAAATGACGGTTTCTACTTTTGAAGAAATAACAAAGAAAGAACCTGAAAAGTCACTATTGACAAGTTTGACCAAATCAGCTGGGAGAAACTCTCAAGGTAAAATAACTATCCGTCACAGAGGTGGTGGAGCTAAAAGAAAATATAGAATTATAGACTTTAAAAGAAATAAGGACGGCATACCAGGTCGTGTTGCAGCTATAGAATATGACCCAAATAGAACAGCTAATATTGCATTGATCCACTATGTAGATGGTGAAAAAAGATATATCTTGGCACCAAACAGAATTAAAGTTGGGGATCTAATAGAATCTGGTGAAGGTGCTGATATAAAAATCGGTAATGCCTTAAAATTAAAAGACATACCTGTAGGTACTACAGTTCACAATGTAGAATTAAAACCTGGCAAGGGTGCACAAATGGTAAGGTCAGCAGGTGCTGAAGCACAACTTATGGCAAAGGAAGGCAAATATGCCCAACTAAGGCTACCATCTGGTGAATTTAGGCTTGTAAGTGTTGAGTGTCGTGCTACTATAGGTCAAGTAGGAAATGTTGACCATGAGTTGATTACCATAGGTAAGGCTGGTAGGAGTAGACATATGGGTAAAAGACCTGCCGTTAGAGGTAGTGCCATGAACCCAGTAGACCATCCACACGGTGGTGGAGAAGGTAGAGCACCTATAGGGATGCCATCTCCAATGACTCCATGGGGTAAACCTGCTCTGGGGTTAAAAACTAGAAAGAAAAATAAAAAATCTAATGAATATATCGTAAGAAGAAGAAAGAGTAAGTAGTTTATTCTGGAAGGAGGAATAATCATGGGTAGATCTTTGAAAAAAGGACCTTTTATAGATGATCATCTTCTAAAAAAGATCGAAGAGTTAAACAAAGATAATAAGAAAAGAGTTATAAAGACTTGGTCTCGTCGCTCTACTATATTCCCAGAATTAGTAGGTCATACAATTGCAATACATGATGGTAGAAAGCATGTACCAATATATATTACTGAAGATATGGTAGGTCATAAATTAGGTGAATTTGTTCCTACTAGAACATTTAGAAGCCATGTTGACAAGAGCGAGAGGTCATCTGGTATAAGATAGAGTGATAAGGAGGGAATCGCAGTGGAAGCAAGAGCCATAGCTAAATATGTTCGAATTTCACCATTGAAGGTGCACTTCATATGTGACGAAATTAGAGGGAAGCAAGTAGATGAGGCTCTATCGATTTTGAAGTTCACACCAAAAAAGGGTGCAAGAATTCTTGAAAAGGTATTGAATTCTGCAGTTGCAAATGCTGAGAATAATTTAAATCTTGATAGAGATAGCTTATATGTTTTTCAGGCCTATGCCAACGACGGACCACATATGAAAAGGTGGAGACCAAAGGCTAAAGGAATGGCACATCCAATACTTAAAAGGAGTAGCCATATAGGTGTAGTAGTTAAAGAACGTGACTAAGAAGGAGGGATAGGAATGGGTCAAAAAGTAAACCCACATGGTTTAAGAGTCGGGATTATTAAGGATTGGGAATCAAAATGGTATGCAGACAAGAACTTTGATGAACTATTGGTAGAAGACTATAAAATCCGTGAATATGTTAAGAAAAAGTTATTTATTTCTGGAATTTCAGGAATTGAAATAGAAAGAGCAGCAAATAGGATTAAACTTACAGTCCACACAGCTAAACCTGGTATGGTTATAGGTAGAGGTGGTTCTGGAGTTGAAGCCCTAAGAAAAGATATAGAAAAGATGACTAAAAAGTCAGTAGTTGTAAATGTTGAAGAGATTAAGGTACCAGAGCTGGATGCTCAATTGGTTGCTGAAAATATTGCTTCGCAATTAGAAAGAAGAGTATCTTTTAGAAGATCTATGAAACAAGCAATTCAAAGAACTATGAGATCAGGAGCAAAAGGTATGAAAACATCTGTATCTGGTAGACTAGGTGGAGCTGACATGGCTAGAACAGAAGGTTATAGCGAAGGAACCATACCCCTACAAACACTAAGAGCAGACATAGACTACGGTTTTGCAGAAGCTGATACAACATATGGTAAACTTGGTGTGAAGGTTTGGCTGTATAAAGGAGAAATTCTTCCTACTAAAAAGGTAGAAAAACAAGAGGAAGAAACAGTAGAATAAGGCTGTAGGAAGGAGGAAGATATTGTGTTAATGCCTAAAAGAGTTAAATATCGTAGAGTTCATAGAGGTAGAATGAAAGGGCAAGCACATCGTGGTAATACCATTACTTATGGTGAATACGGATTGCAAGCGCTTGAACCCACTTGGATTACCTCTAATCAAATAGAGGCTGCAAGAAGAGCCATGACAAGGTATGTAAGAAGAGGTGGTAATATCTGGATTAAGATATTCCCAGATAAGCCAGTAACAGAGAAACCTGCAGAAACTCGTATGGGTTCTGGTAAGGGTTCACCTGAATACTGGGTAGCTGTAGTAAAACCTGGTAGAATCCTATTTGAAATGGGTGGAGTATCAGAAGAAGATGCAAGAGAAGCTATGAGGCTTGCAGCACATAAATTATCTATAAAAACTAAATTCGTCACTCGTGATGAAGGGCAAGAAAAGGGTGGTGAGGCTAATGAAAGCTAAGGAAGTTCGCCAAATGTCTGAAAAAGAATTAGATAGCAAATTATTGGATTTAAAAACTGAATTATTCAATTTGAGATT
>CAZFIO010000130.1:0-5378 GCA_964519585.1 uncultured Tissierellaceae bacterium | reverse complement strand
TATTAGTCCATATTGTATTTTTGCTTGAACTTTTCTACACGTCCGCCACGCTCAGCAAATTTTTGTTTCCCTGTGTAGAAGGGATGACACTCAGAACAGATTTCTACCCTCAAAGTTTCCTTGGTTGAACCTGTTTTAAATGTATTGCCACATGCACATGTTACTGTTGCTTCAACATAATTTGGATGAAGACCTTCCTTCATTTATTTCACCTCTTTCAAAACACTTATATCAAATACGATATTTTTCATTTAACCATTAGATTATAGCATAATTATTTTTCATTATCAACTATAACCATATTTTATTTCTTATTTCATTTATAAAGTCTAGATTTGTTTTAGTTTGAATTAAATTGTCTATAAAAGATTCGGTAACTTCCTGGGTAGGTGCATTGCCCATGGCCTTTCTCAGGGCCCATACAGTTTCTAATTCTTTTTGACTTAGAAGAAGTTCTTCCCTTCTGGTGCCAGATTTGTTTATATCTATAGCTGGGAAAATCCTCTTTTCAGATAGCTTTCTATCTAGGTGAATTTCCATATTCCCAGTTCCCTTAAATTCCTCAAAGATTACATCATCCATCCTGCTGCCTGTATCAATTAGGGCAGTGGCTAGTATGGTTAGGCTACCGCCTTCTTCAAGCTTCCTAGCTGCCCCAAAGAATCTTTTTGGTTTGTGGAGGGCACCCGGATCTAGCCCACCTGAAAGAGTCCTTCCACTAGCTGGAATTGTAAGATTGTAAGCCCTAGCCAACCTGGTTATACTGTCTAGAAGTATGACCACATCCTTGCCATGCTCCACCAATCTCTTAGCCCTTTCTAGGACTATTTCTGCCATTTTTGTATGGTTTTTTGGAAGTTCATCAAAGGTAGAGTAAACCACATCCCCCTTAACTGACCTTTGCATATCAGTTACTTCCTCTGGCCGTTCATCTATCAATAGTATGATTATTTCAACTTCTGGGTGGTTTTTTGCTATTGAGTTTGCAACCATTTTTAAAAGTGTAGTCTTACCTGCCTTAGGTGGAGAAACTATCATACCCCTTTGACCCTTACCTATAGGGGCAACCAAATCAATCATCCTGGTAGCATAGTCCATGGAGGTATCTTCAAGTACTAATCTTTCCCTTGGATAGATTGGGGTCAAAGTATCAAAATCAGGCCTATTTATTGCAGTTTCTGGATCCATATCATTTATAGCCTTAACATATAGAAGAGCATTGAACTTTTCTCCCATTTTTGCAGGCCTAGTAACCCCTAAAATCTTGTCCCCTGTTTGCATCCTAAATCTTCTAATCTGGGATGGGGAAATATATACATCATCATCCCCAGATTGATAATTATTTAGCCTTAAAAAACCATAGCCATCAGTGTGGATTTCTAGTATTCCTTCTGCTAAATTAATATCATCCAGCTGCTCCATTTCTTCTGTTGCCTTATCAGAAAGAACATTTATATCTATTTGAGAAATGTCTATTTTTCCTTCAGAATCAATTTCCTTTAGTATCAAATCTATTAGTTCATCCTTTTTATACTTATATGGGCTAGGAATATTCTTTTCCTTGGCTATTTCTCTTAATTCACTAATTTTCTTATTTTCTAAATCTTCCTTATTCAAATTACCACCATCCTATTTATTTAGCATACTCAGGCTTCTTATCCAAGTGATGGACTGATTCTATAAATCTTACAGTTCCAGTTTCTGATCTTAGGACCAGGGTATGGGTTGAGGCTGTATTGTCCTCCATATATTTTACCCCCTGCAATAGTTCCCCATAGGAAACACCTGTTGCAGCAAAGACCATTTGATCTCCCTTGGCCAAATCATCTATGGAGTAGATCTTATCTAGGTCTGCTCCCATTTCTATGCATCTTCTTCTTTGTTCATCAGTAGCAGGTCTCATTTGCGCCTGCATTTCACCACCCAAACACTTAAGGGCAGCAGCTGAAATCACTCCCTCTGGGGCTCCGCCTATTCCCATAAGTATATCAACACCAGTATAGTCAAAGCAAGTGGATATGGCACCTAAGACGTCACCATCACTAATCATTTTTATCCTTGCTCCAACTTCTCTGATTTCCTTAATTAATTCCTTATGTCTTGGCCTATCTAGCATTTCAATAGTTATATCACTTACATCCTTCCTTAAGGCCTTGGCTACACTTTCTATATTTTCCCTAGTAGACCTCCTTATATCTATGGCTCCCTTGGCCCTTGGGCCTACAGCCATTTTATACATGTAGGTATCAGGCGCATGAAGTAGACAGCCCTTTGGGGCTACAGCAACTACAGAAATGGCATTGGGTAGTCCATTGGCTACAGATATGGTCCCATCTAGAGGGTCTACTGCTATATCTACTTCTGTGTATCCCTTCCCCTTCATACCTATATGCTCTCCAATATATAGCATAGGGGCCTCATCCATTTCACCTTCTCCAATTACAACTGTTCCATCAATACTTAAGGTATCAAACATTCTTCTCATAGCATCTACTGCTGCCTGGTCAGCTGCATACCAATCCCCCCTACCAAGGAGTTTTGCACTGGCCAAGGCTGCTGCTTCCGTAACCCTTCCTAAATTTACTGGTAGATTTCTATCCATGATTTTCCCCCCCTATTTATGCTTTTCCTACTGAACCAAAGACTTCCATTTTCTCCATAATAGTTTCCTTCATAGCCTTAGTTGCTGGTCCTAAAATCTTTCTTGGGTCTATCTGGTCTGGATTTTCTAATAAATACTCTTTAACTGTTCTTGCAAAGGAGGCTCTAATATCAGTATCAATATTGATTTTTGAAATCCCTAGTGATATAGCCTTTCTAAGACTATCATAAGGAACACCGCTAGAACCATGCAATACTAGAGGCACATCCACCTTGCTCCTTATGGCCTCAATTCTGTCATAATCAAGTTTAGGCTCACCCTTATATACTCCGTGAGCAGTTCCTACAGCTATAGCTAAAAAGTCTACCCCAGTTTCTTCAACAAATAGTTTTGCCTCATCAGGATCAGTAAATGTAGCATCTTTTTCATCAACTGTTATATGGTCTTCTGTTCCACCAATCTTACCTAATTCTGCCTCAACAGATACTCCTACAGAATGAGCAATTTCAACAACCTTTTTAGTAAAGGCTATATTCTCCTCCAAAGGAAATCTTGATCCATCAATCATAACAGAGGTAAATCCATGCCTGATACAGGCTATAACTTGATCAAAATCTGTACCATGGTCAAGATGAAGAGCAACAGGTACACTGGCATTTCTTCCTGCTAGCTTACCCAGGGCTGCAATGTACTCAACTCCTGCATACTTTAAACCACCCTGGCTGGCCTGCAAAATTACTGGAGATTGTGTCTCCTCAGCTGCTTGGATTATGGCTTGTACTACTTCCATATTGTTAATATTAAATGCTCCAACTGCATACTTCCCCTTCTGAGCATCAAGTAAAAGTTCACTACCTGTCCTTAACATAGTATCCCTCCATAGTATTATTAAATATAGTATATCACTTTTCTAGCAAGAATGAAAAAATAAATAATTGATCGGTAGGTCTAAGAAGACATGGGACAAATTAACAGTAGTCTAACAATTGTCAAACGGTAGCCTAACAATAGTCAAGCAATCGTTAAAGACCTAAAAATCCAATACTTCTGTAATTCCAAGGGGTGCAACGACCAGGTGCAGAGCGACACAAAGGTACGCTCCCTACAACTAAGGTTCAGCTATTGTTCCCCTATCGTTCCCCCATTGTTCCCCTATCGTTCCCCTATTGTTCCCCTATTGTTCAACTATTGCTTGACTATCGTTATCTGGTTCCTATAGGTTGAATAAATTATCAGCTTGTCAATCTCAATATCATAGTCCTTAAGAATCTCTTTTAAAAAGATTCCATAACTTTGGATTTGAGCTCCGTACAGGCTTTTTAGTTTCTTCCCTGTATCCCCACCTATTACATCAGTCTTATAGTCTATAATTACCCATTTATTATCCTTTCTTTCTATAACCAGGTCAATTACACCATTGATTGTTCCCTTTTTATCAAAAATATTTCCTAGGGATTCCTTTGAAATAAATTCTAATAGCCTATTGGCTATATCTTCATCCACAGGAAGGGAGAATTGTAGTTCTGAGAAGACTCTTTCACTAGCTTTAAATATTTCTATGATTTCTTCATTGTTAATAAAACCTATAAGGTCAGAGTATATAAATGGTTTTATTCTTTCTTTCACCATATCCCTTGCCCTTCTACTTCCTTGGGTGAAGTTGGTGATTAAAATCTCATCTAAGCTATCATCTTTTCTGGGGTAAAAGAGGATGATGTTTTCCCTATTGATTTCCAGCTTACCTATGTTTTCTTCTAAGGAAAGGTCTATAGCATAGTTTATACTGTCCTCACCTATATTCTCTATGTTCTCATGCTTTTTAAGTAAAAGATCCATAGCCTTGTGGAATACTTCACCATATAGACTTCCCCTAGGTCTAAAATATTCTTTTTCTTCTATATTTTTAATTTTCCCTTTAATCCTTGCCCTTTTATAGACTATTTTGTTTTTTTCTAGTAGGGAATTATTATAGGTTAAGCTAGAGGGTTTTATTTTAAAGTCGGAGGGCATATTTGCCCTTATCATCTTATTGTACTTTTCTTCCTCTTCCTTTCTAGGACTTAAATCTTGGACCAAGGGTCCTTCCCCTTTGAAATCGGTTGATATTTCCTTGTCTATTTTATAATTCAAGGGGGTTAAAAATCCATTTTCCAATTCTGTCTCAGCTATTATAAGGGCAGATTTTGCCCTAGTAGCCGCTACATATAGGAGTCTATGGTCCTCTGCAGTAGAAAACCTCTTTTCCGTCTCTTCTTTTGCCTTTTCCTCCGGTAAACTTATAGCCCAATCCCTTTTACAGGTCAAATATCCTAGGGTCTTCTTGTCAATCTTTTCTATAAAGTGATCTGGCCTTCGCCATGTATTTCTTTTATCCTTCCCTACCAAAAATACTATATGTCCCTCTAAACCCTTGGCCTTATGAATATTCATAACCCTTACTGCGTTATTAGCAAATTCATTGTTTAAGGGTAGTTCATAGTTAACCTTCATTTGGATTAGCTTTTCCAATTCATTTCTTATTTCATAAATACTTGCACACCTTTTAGACTTAAGGATTTCCAAGACTTGGTTCAGGGCTGATTCCACATCATATCTTTCTAAATCATCATATTCCTTATAAATATTATATATGCCATATTTCTCCCCAATCATCCTTTCAAGAAAGGCTATAGGACTCATATTAGTCATATGGGAAGATAGATCTTGCATATGTTGGAAGGCAGACTTAATATGAGGGTGATCAGTTTTCTCAATATCTTTCTTGTTAAATAGGATA
>CAZFIO010000129.1:0-5422 GCA_964519585.1 uncultured Tissierellaceae bacterium | reverse complement strand
TAATATATGTATTTATCAATGTCAAGAGTATTTTATTCATAATAAACCCTTTCCAAAAATAAACCTTGAGCAGGTGCAGTTGGCCCTGCAATTCTTCTGTTTTTACTCTTAATTATCATGGGAATATCTTCTTTTTTGATTTTCCCATGGCCTATATATATTAAGGTTCCTACAATTATACGAATCATATGGCGTAGGAAACTCTTTCCTTCAAAAATAATTTCTATAAGCTCATCTTTTTTTCTTATTTCTATATTGGAAATGGTTCTTACACCTGTGTGAATTTTTGATTTGGCTGCCATAAAGCTTTGGAAGTCATGGCTGCCCACAAAATATCCCAGGCTAGCCTGGATTTCCTCCATATTTAGCTTTTTTATTACATGGTATGAGTAATCTCTATTTATAGGGTTTAAAACAGGCCTATTGTAAATAACATACTTGTATCTCTTACTTATAGCATCAAATCTGGAGTGAAATTCAAAGTCCACCTCTTCTGCCCCTATTATCCTTATATCATCAGGTAGGTTGTTATTTAGGGCATTCCTGTATCTGTTTATGGCTATAGATGAATTTGTCCTGAAATTTGCCACCTGTCCCAGGCTATGGACACCTGCATCTGTTCTTCCTGATCCTATAAGGTTTACCTTTTCACCTGTTACATTTTTGATTGCTTTTTCCAAGGTTACTTGTATGCTGTTTGCATTTTTTTGGCTTTGCCATCCAGCATAGTTTTTTCCATCATATTGAATGGTTATTTTAATGTTTTTCATATGCCACCTATATATACCTAATGGAAATTATATATCCAAAGAATATTATCATACTTATAAATACAATAATATCCTTCTTATCAAGTTTAAGTTCATTTAATCTGGTCCTATTTTCTCCACCCCTATAACACCTAGCTTCCATAGCTGTGGCCAGCTCGTCTGCCCTTCTAAAAGCATTGACAAACAAGGGTACTAGCAGAGGTACCAAAGCTTTTGCCCTTTTGAAAATATTACCCGATTCAAAATCTGCCCCTCTTGCCATTTGTGCCTTCATAATCTTATCTGTTTCTTCCAAAAGAGTTGGAATAAATCTTAAGGCAATAGTCATCATCATGGCCAGCTCATGGGCTGGTAGGCCTAGTCTTTTAAAGGGGTTTAAGAGCCTTTCTATCCCATCTGTTAGGGCAATAGGGGAAGTGGTCAAAGTCAATAGAGAAGTGCCTGTAATCAAGAATACAAGCCTTAGAGCCATAAAGCTTGCCTGGTATAGGCCTTCCTTGGTTACCACCAAGGGTCCTATGGGAAAAAGGACCTCTCCCTTGGTCATAAAAATATTTATAGTAAAGGTGATTAGGATTATAAACATTAGGGGTTTTAAGCCCTTGAGTATAAACTTTATAGGTATTTGTGATATGGCTATACTGGCTATAATAAATCCCAAAATAAAGATATAGGGATAAAATGAATTTATAAAAAATAAACTTCCTATAAAAAGTGATATTATGGAAATTTTAATCCTTGGATCTAGCTTGTGTACTAGGGTATCTCCAGGAAAATATTGTCCTATGGTTATATCTTTAAGCATTTCCCTTACTCCTTAAATATCTTATTAGTTCATCTTTTGCTTCTTTCACAGTTAATATATCATCACTGATATCATTTCCTTTGGTTTTGTATGCCTTCATAAACTTGGTTATCTGAGGTATACCTAAGCCTATTTGCTCTAACTTGTCTGCATTTTTAAAAATTTCCCTAGCACTTCCATCCATGGATATTGTTCCCTTGTCCATGACCAAAATCCTATCTACCAATTTTGCAATATCTTCCATGCTATGTGATACCAGGATAATGGTTATTTTTTCCTTAGTAAATAGGGCCTGAATTTCCCTAAGGATTTCATCCCTGCCCTTGGGGTCAAGTCCAGCGGTAGGTTCATCCAATATAAGGACCTTGGGTTTCATAGCTATGACTCCTGCTATGGCCACCCTTCTTTTTTGCCCTCCACTTAAATCAAAGGGAGACCTATCCTTTAGGTTTTCAAAATCCAGACCTACTGTTTCCATTGCTTCCTTAACCCTAGTATGGATTTCCTCCTCACCTAGGCCTAAGTTTTTTGGCCCAAAGGCTATATCCTTATAGATGGTTTCTTCAAACAGTTGGTACTCGGGATACTGAAAAACTAGACCAACTTTTTGTCTAATTTCCTTCATATTTGCTTCCTTATGACTTATGTTTGTACCTTGAATTATTATCTCACCATTTTTTGTCTTAATTAACCCATTCAAATGTTGAACCAAGGTGGATTTCCCCGAACCCGTATGACCTATAAGCCCTATAAATTCACCCTCATTTATTTGAAGATTTATATCTTCCAAGGCCTTTTTCTCAAAGGGTGTTCCTGGATTATATATATAACTTAGATTCTTTATTTCTATTATCATAGTATATTTAGCAGCTCCTCAATTGAAAGTATATCGTCTTCTATTTTTATACCCTCTTTTTTCAATTCATATACTAGTTCTGTTACTTGGGGAACATCCAGACCTAACTCTTTTACCTTTTCTACATTTCTAAAGACTTCCCTAGGCTTTCCCTCTAGAGCAATAACTCCATTGTCTAGGACTATAATCCTATCGGCTTCAACTGCTTCATCCATATAGTGAGTAATCAAAACTATGGTCTTTCCTTCTTCCTTGTTTAGCTTTTTTATAGTATTCATTACTTCTATCCTGCCTGTAGGGTCTAGCATGGATGTAGGTTCATCAAAAATTATACAATCTGGCTTCATGGCTAATATACCTGCTATAGCCACCCTTTGTTTTTGCCCACCTGATAAAAGATGGGGTGCATGTTTTTTATAGTCTAGCATTTCTACTATACTTAAGGAAGCGTCCACCCTTTTCCTTATTTCTTCCGGATCTATTCCTTGATTTTCTGGGCCAAAGGCAACATCTTCTTCGACTATGGTGGCTACAATTTGATTGTCAGGATTTTGAAATACTATTCCTGCTTTTTGTCTTATATCCCATACTCTTTCTTCATCCTTTGTATCCATACCTAGAACCTTGACCTGACCACTTGTAGGCAATAGTAGGCCGTTCATCATCATTGCCAGGGTGGATTTTCCAGAACCATTGTGACCTAATACCACAAGGAATTCACCTTTTTTCACCTGCAAAGAAACTTCCTTAACAGCTGCTACCATGGCATCCTCTATATAGGATTTATATTCATAAGTTACATTTTTCATTTCAATCATAGTATCCATCTTTTACCTCACTTCTTTACAATAGTCTAACAGTTGACAAGCAGTAGTCTAGCAATAGACAAGCAATTGTTCCCCAATCGTTCTGCTACTGTTCCCCTATCATTTAACCATTGTTAATCTGTATTACTAATATAACATAATATAGTTACATAGACAATTCAAGGGAAAATATAAAAATTTGTGAAGAACATCACTTTCGGTGTCCCAAGTTTTACATAAATTTATCGTGCCGACTGGCTTTAATTATGTTAGAAAAAGATGTCGCAGTCTCGCATCACAATTTTATTCACTCCCTTTGGTCGTATAAAATTGGAGCTCGTTGCGTTTGACCTACTAAAGCTCATCGCTCCCTTTGGTCGCATTCGCTAAGTTAGGTCATAAAAAAAGGGACTAAGCTAAACTTAATCCCCACCCTTTATACTAGTTCTATTATAGCCATTTCTGCCGCATCTCCACGACGTGGTCCTAGTTTCAATACTCTGGTGTAACCACCTTTTCTTTCTTCATACTTAGGTGCTATTTCTTCAAATAGTTCTGTCACTACATCTTCATCAAATATATAAGCTAGTGCCTGTCTTCTGGCATGTAGGTCTCCTCTTTTTCCCAGGGTAATCATTTTTTCAGTCATTCTTTGGGTTTCTTTTGCTCTTGTATAAGTTGTTTCTATTCTTCCACTTCTCAAAAGAGATGTTACTTGGTTTCTAAGCATTGATTTTCTATGAGCTGATTGACGACCTAGTTTTCTTAGTTTTGCCATACTTATCCCTCCTTCACGCTTGATTATTCATCGCTGGTTTTTAAGCTTAAACCTAATTCAGCTAATTTATTTTGAATTTCCTCAAGGGACTTTTTACCTAGATTTCTTACCTTCATCATATCTTCTTCAGTCTTTTGGGTTAATTCATCTACATTGTTTATTCCTGCTCTCTTTAAGCAGTTATAGGATCTTACAGAAAGATCTAAATCTTCTACTGTCTTTTCAAGAACCTTTTCTTTTATATCTTCTTCTTTTTCAACCATTATCTCAACAGTACTTACATGTTCGGTTAGGTCTACAAAAAGATTTAAATGTTCTGTAAGTATTTTTGCACCCAAAGAAGTTGCTTCATCTGCATCTATAGTTCCGTTGGTCCATACTTCGATTTCTAGTTTGTCAAAATCGGTAATTTGACCTACTCTTGTATTACTTACATTATAATTAACCTTGGTTACAGGTGTATAAGATGAATCTACTGCTATTGCCCCAACAGATTGGTAGTCTTCCTTGTTTTTCTCAGCAACAACATATCCCCTACCCCTTGTTAATTCCAGTTCCATATAAAGCCTTCCATCTTCATTGATAGTTGCTATATATTGATCCTTGTTGATTATTTCTACATCCAAACCATTGGTTATATCGCCTGCCCTTAAGACTTGTGGTCCTTCTATATCCACTAGCAGGGTCACTGGCTCATCTGTAAAAATCTTTGCTGCTATTTCCTTGATATTTAAGATAATCTCAGGGACATCTTCAAGCACCCCTGGAATTGTAGAGAATTCATGAAGTACACCTTGGATTTTAACTGATGAAACTGCTGCACCTGGCAATGAGGATAGTAGAACTCTTCTAAGAGAGTTGCCAAGGGTAGTACCATAGCCTCTTTCAAGTGGTTCTACTACAAACTTACCATATTTCTTATCATCACTTAAATCCAAAATTTCTATTCTTGGTTTTTCAATTTCTATCATTAATACGAACCCTCCTTTTATTGGTTTTATTAGGTCGAGGGTAACTAAATTATATTCAATTTTATTTTGAATATAACTCAACAATTAAGTGTTCTTCTATTGGGATGTCTATATCCTCTCTTGCTGGCGCCGCTACAATAGTACCCTTTGCTTTTTCTAAGTCTACGCTTAACCATGATGCTGTATTTCCATTATGGTTTTCTAGTATTCCCTTTATCTTTTCACTAGATCTGCTTTTTGCTTTGATTTCAATTACATCACCTATTGTGATGCTAATGGATGGAATATTTACATTCCTACCATTTAATTGAAAGTGGCCATGGGTTACTAATTGTCTTGCTTCTGCTCTAGAGGCTGCAAAACCCATTCTATATACTACATTATCTAATCTGGATTCTAATAATTGCAACAAGTTTTCACCTGTTATTCCTCTCAT
>CAZFIO010000128.1:0-5572 GCA_964519585.1 uncultured Tissierellaceae bacterium | reverse complement strand
CTAGTAATTAGACTTCAAATATCCCTGATTATCCAAGTCATCTGTCAAACGGGCCATTTTAGTCCTAGCTTGTTTCTAATCAAATTTCGCTATGCTCATTCTCTTAGCTAAGCCTGACATGAGGCTTTCCCTATGTGATAGTTTATATTAATTTGTAACCTGGCCTTTCTTCTCCAAATAACCAATATCGCATATAGTCGTAAAAAAATATTGCCGGTAGGGAAAGAAAGAACCAAAACACGGTAAAAATCAAAGATATCTGCCCCATAAAATTAAACCTCAGACTAGTGTAATCCCAAACTCCCAACCCCATTCTAACATTGACTACCAAGCCAAAAGCTAACTCTAAAATTGTAATAATCAAACTAGATATAAGCATTTGTTTTATCAAATGTCTATGACTTTTGAAATAATGTTCTCCTATTAATCCTATTAGAAGAAAACATAGACCTCCTAATATAAACATTGATAGATGTGAATACCCCCTCCATAAGGTCTCCAGCAGATAGTAGCTACTGGCACCAACCAAATATAGTAGCAAATATTTTATTCCTTGTTTCAAGTATCTCACCCTTTGCATTTTTTTCAAATACTAACTTATAATGTATAGTGTAAGATTCTTAAAAGTTAATATACTGGAAGCTTCTACCAGATGGCAGGTGGAATTTACTATGAATATTAAATTTTGGATAAGAAAAAGGGCTGAGTAAACCCAGCCCCTACAATTCTTTTCCTTTACACTTTTAGCTTTAACCTAATCTCTTGTAAACAATTTTCATTAACTCTTCTTTTTTCTCTTTACCTTTACTTAAGACTCTTTCTACCTCTGCCTCCATATTTTTTCTGTAGTCTTCATCTTTTATGCTTAAAAGATTAATACTTACATTTAAGAGGGCTCCTTCTAGTCCTGAATAAGCCAGTAGTGCACCTACTCCAACATCAGTGATAGCATTTACATTGCCATAGTGGGCAAAAACATCTTGAAGTTCTAAAACTTCTAGACATAGGTCTGCACATCTCTTTGGTACTTCTAGTGCTTTTTTGTAGCCTTCTTGTATAGCTGCTGACCTGGCCTTCTTTTCTTCATCTGTTTCTTTAGGAAGTTTAAAAGCTAGCATTACACTATCAAAGGCTGTAGCGTCTGTATCTACAATTGTTTTTAATTCGTCGATCTTAGCCTCAAGTAGTCCAAACTTTTCATCAAATTCTTTCTTTACCTGGTCATCCAATTCTTCGTAGGCCTTTTTCCCAAAGGAAAGTTCTCCTACCATTTTTGTAAGTGCTGTGCCAAGACCTCCAACTAGGGCTGATACACTTCCCCCGCCTGGTGTTGGCTCATCACTTGCTGCCTGATCAATAAATTCACTTAAAGATTTATTTATTAGCATCTTTTCCTCCTATTGTCTTTATTAGAATAATCCTACTATCTCACCACTTGGTAAAATATCTATATTATTTGCTGCTGGTACCCTTGGTAATCCTGGCATAGTCATAATTTCACCTGTTAAGGCTACTAGGAAACCTGCACCCCTTGATACTCTTATATCTCTTATGGTAATCCTGAATCCACTTGGTCTACCTAGAAGTGTTGGATCATCTGATAGGGAGTATTGGGTTTTTGCCATACAAATAGGCATTTTATCTAGGCCTAGTCTTTCTAGGTTTGCTATTTCTTTTTCTGCCTTCTTGGAGAAGTCTACTCCGTCTGCCCCATATACTTCTTTTGCTATCTTTTCAATTTTAGCTGGGATTGACTCTTCTACATCATATAAAGGTTTGAAGTTTGCTTCCTTAGTTTCACATACATTGACAACAGCCTTAGCCATTTCGACTCCGCCGTCTCCACCCTTGCCCCATACTTCTGATAGAACAGCTTCTGCTCCAAGTTCCCTACATTTATCTAGTACATAGTTTAATTCTGCATCTGAATCAGTTGGGAATTTATTTACTGCTACAACTGCTGGTACACCGAATTTACTTACGTTTTCTATATGTTTTTCTAGGTTTTTAAATCCTTTTGCTAATTGCTCTAGGTTTTCTACTCCTAGTTCTTCTTTACTAGCTCCACCGTGGTGTTTCAAGGCCCTAACTGTTGCTACTATAACTACTGCATTTGGTTTTAATCCACCAAATCTAGCTTTTATATCAAAGAATTTTTCAGCCCCTAGGTCTGCTCCAAATCCAGCCTCTGTAACTGTGTATTCTGCTAGTTTTAATGACATTTGGGTAGCAACCAAAGAGTTACATCCATGGGCTATGTTTGCAAATGGTCCACCATGGATAATAGCCGGTGTGTTTTCCAATGTTTGAACAAGGTTTGGTGCCATAGCGTCCTTCATAATCAATGCTACTGCTCCTTGAGCCTTAATATCTTTAACATAAACTGGTTCCCCATCAAAGTTATAGGCAACTATAATTTTGCTTACTCTTTCTTTTAAGTCTTCCAAGTCTTTGGCCAAACAGAAAATTGCCATAATCTCAGATGCAACTGTTATATCAAAACCGTCTTGTCTTGGCATACCATCTGGTCTTCCACCTAGGCCTACTACAACATTTCTTAGGGCCCTATCGTTCATATCTAGAACTCTTTTCCATACTATTCTTCTAGGGTCAATTTTCAATAGGTTGCCTTGCTGGATATGGTTGTCTAACAGGGCAGATATAAGGTTATGGGCTGTGGTTATTGCATGGAAATCACCAGTAAAATGTAAGTTTATATCTTCCATAGGTACAACCTGAGCAAATCCACCACCTGCTGCACCACCTTTTACACCAAAACTTGGCCCGAGAGATGGTTCCCTAATGGCTGTAATAGCAGTTTTCCCAATTTTATTAAGTCCCATGGAAAGACCTATGTTTGTTGTTGTTTTACCTTCTCCAGCTGGAGTAGGGCTGATAGCAGTAACTAAAACCAATTTTCCATCAGGCTTATCTTGATTCCTTTCTAAAACTTCTAATGCAACTTTAGCTTTATACTTTCCATATAGAACTAAATCATTTTCATCAATGTTTAGCTTTTCCGCTACCTCAACTATAGGTTTCATTTTAGCTTCTTGAGCTATTTGCACATCTGTTTTCATTTGCATCCTCCTTAATTTTCTTACTAGTCAATTGCTCTGACTTAATATTATACTATAAAGTATATGATTAGGCCAATATTCTATATATACCACTTTATTATTATATAAATCATTAGCAAATTTATACAAAATCACGCTAATATAAAGAATTTTAATTTTACTTATACAATTTTATGTTAGTATTTTATTTCAACCTTGAATTCTTCGCTTTTTCCTAATACATCTAGCCACTTTAGGGCCATGCCTGTCCCATTTATAGTGGCTTCAAGAGGATTTTCTGTAATATGGACCTTGATACCTGTTTCTTCAGTTATTAGCTTATCTATGCCTCTTAATAAGCCTCCACCACCAGCTAGGTAGACGCCCCTTGTAGCTATATCTGCGGCAAGCTCTGGAGGGGTTTTCTCCAAGGTTCTTCTTATAGCAGCAAGGATTTCAACCATGGGAGGCCTTAGGGCCTTATATAAATCATTGCTACTGACACTTATTCCTATGGGTAGACCTGTTTGCATATTTCTTCCCCTAACCTCCTGAAACAATTCCTCCTCTAGAGGATAAACACTGGCAATTTTTTGTTTAATATTCTCTGCTGTACGTTCACCTATAATAATATTAAACTCTTTCCTTACATAGTTTATTATTGCCTGGTCTAACTTATCTCCTGCAACCTTGATTGATTCACTTGTGACTATACCACCTAGAGCAATAACTGCTATATCCGTACTTCCCCCTCCAATATCAATGATCATGTTTCCGTAGGGTTCTGTTATATCAATCCCCGAACCTATGGCTGCAGCAATAGGCTCTTCAATCAGGGTTACCTTTGATACCCCTATATTGTTGCTGGCTTCAATTACTGCCCGTCTCTCCACATCAGTTATTCCACTTGGGACACATATTATAAGTCTAGGTTTAAATAGACTTCTCCTAGAAGACTTCTTGATATAATACTTTAGCATTTTTTGTGTAGTGTCATAGTCTGAAATCGCACCATCCTTCAAGGGCCTTATAGCAACTATATGTCCAGGGGTCCTGCCCAGCATATCTCTTGCCTCACTACCTATAGCTAGGACCTTGTTGGTAACCGTATCAATAGCAACTACCGATGGTTCCTGAAGAATAATCCCCTTGCCCTTTATATAGACTAGTACACTGTTTGTCCCTAAATCTATTCCCATATCCATTCTTAAGACCAAATTTATCTACCTACTTTCATTTATAATACCTACTCCCAGTTAATTACCATTTTATAATACTTAGGGGCAAATTTCTATCATTTTTTACAAAATACTTAAATTTCTTCTACTTCCATGCAAAAAAGTGCCTGACATTGGCACTTTTCATAAGAAAGCTTTATTTTTCTTCTATATTTTCTTCCATATTATTTTAAAAGACCTTAATCTTAAGGTCTTTTATTCATTTATTGCTTGATATTTTAGTTTTGTGGCCTCCCCTCCTCTTATATGTCGTTCAGCCTTATTGATCTCTAAAACTTCCTTCACTAAGGATGCAATAAGAGGGTTAATCTTTGGTAAACGCTCTGTTACATCTTTATGGACTGTACTTTTACTCACACCAAATATACTGGCTGCCTGTCGTACAGTGGCCCCTTCACTTAGTATGTATTTTGCTATTTCTAAAGTTCTCTCTTCTATATAATCTTTCACGAAACAACCCCCTCTTTCTTTGGGTATTATACTTATACTTATGCTTTTCTATTGTGTAATAGAACGGGGATCAATGTTTTTCCCATCTCTTATTATTTCAAAATGCAGATGGTCATCCATAAGAATCTCAATATTTGCAGATTTCCCCACAGACCCAATTACATCCCCCTGCTTAAGACTTTGGCCCTTCTTTACTAGTAAATTTGAATCTAAATTTGCATACTTAGATTGGATGCCATTCCCATGATCAATTAGCACAAGATATCCCCATAAGAGATCTTCATATAGGTCCTTTACCTGGCCATCAGCTACAGCAACCACCTTGGACCCAATATTCCCTTTTATATCTAGGCCAGTATGGCCCCTCCATTCCTCTAAGGTTTTAGAATAAATAAGGCTGTCTTTTGAAAACTCAGTTATTACTTCCCCACTTAAGGGCATAATAAATGATGCCTGTCTTTCAAGGGCTTTACTTGTTTCTATATAGTCCTCTTCATCAGGATCTTCTACCATATCTTCATCTTCAACTTCATCTACTTTCTCTTCCCCTTCTATTTCCTTGTCCACATCCCGCTTATCCCCTTCTTGGCTAGCATTTATTACTTCCTTGTCCTTGTCTTCACCTAGCTCAGGTTTCTCTTTGTCCTCCCCTTCATTTGAAATGTCATCTTTCTTGTTTTCCTGGTCTTCTAGGGATTCCTTGTAGGATTCCTTGTCCCTATCTTTCTTATTATCACCTGTGTCCTTAGTAAGCATAAATATAGTAGAAAAGGAAACGATGCAAACACATATAAATAAAAATACCAGAAACCCATTACCATTTAT
>CAZFIO010000127.1:3160-5692 GCA_964519585.1 uncultured Tissierellaceae bacterium | reverse complement strand
GCCCTCAGACTAGGGTAGATGTCGACTACGAGAAGGGGATGGGAGTGACTATTGGTAGGCTTAGGGAGGACAATATCTTTGACTATAAGTTTGCCTGTCTATCCCACAATACTATTAGGGGAGCCGCCGGTGGAGCCATTCTTACTGCTGAGCTATTAGCTGCTAAGGGATTGATCCCTTATAAGAGCTAGATAAAAAACAATCTTTATAAGGGGCATGAATATTTTATGCGTAAAATAAACAAAAATATGAAGTACAAAGGGCTGCAGGTTACTAGTAAACTTGTGGCTTTTTGCCTTTTATTTGCCAGTATTCTACTTTATTCAGGCCTTGATCAGAAGACTATTAAACTTATAGGTCTTGATACTTATGAAGGTCTATCTCTAAACAACTTTATTTCTAGTCCAAAGGTTTTGGCTGACACGACTAAAGAAGAAGTCCTTATGCCTCAAATAAGCGATATAAGGGCAGATTCCTATATCCTGATAGATGCCTTTAGCGGGCATACAATACTAGAGTACAGGAGTGAGCTACCTGTATACCCAGCCAGTTTAACAAAGATTCTGACAGCTGCTGTAGCCTTAGAAAAAGTAAAAGATAATGACATTATCACAACATCACAATATGCTGGCTCCTTGTCGAGGAATGAGTCGAAAATTGATCTTTTGCCTGGGGAAAAAATGACTTTTAAGGACATGCTCTTTGGCATGATGATAGCTTCCGGAAATGATGCATCGATAGCCATAGCAGAACATATATCTGGAAATATTGGGGCCTTTGCTACGCTTATGAATGCAAAAAGCATAGAGTTAGAGACGAAAAACAGCAGGTGGTTAAATCCATCCGGTATAAATGAAGATGGGCATGTAACTACATCTTCAGATCTGGCAAAAATAACAAAATATGCATTGGAATTTCCACTTTTCAGGGAGGCTGTCAGCACAGATATCTATTCGCTATCTACAACAAATAAGCATCCCTATACTGACTGGAATGTGCTAGAAAATACAAATAAACTCATGAAACTACAGGATAGCCATTTTAATTTAAGCGGGTTTAAAGGTATTTATGGTGTCAAAACAGGGACAACACCCGCAGCTGGAAGTAATCTTATTACCTATGCCGTGGCTAATAACGGCCTGGGCCTAATCTGCGTTATAAATGGCGTCAGAGATGATGATTCTAAGTATATATGGCATTACACAGCAGCTCTTCTTGAACATGGAGCAGGCCTAAATAGTGCTTCCTCAGACTCCTTTCATCAAATTTTATCTCCTAACACTCCTGTAGAACTTGAGCAGGAGGGGAGTGTGCAGAAGTTTTGTCCGGAATTCCCCTTTGCCTACTATGGAGAATTAAAAACAAATGACTTTGAATATAAGTTTAATCTAAAAGATAAGGTCTTAAGATTAATCTATGATGGTAAGGAAGTATTTTCTACGAAATTCTCCTTAAACGAACCTTACAAGCAAACAGATACTGATTCATCTGGTAATCCTTCAATAAAGGATAAGGATAATGAAGAAAGTTACAGTGGTGCTACATCAGTTACAGGAAAAGAAGATCCTAATTCTGGAAAATCTGAGATGGACAAGGAGCAATCCAATAAAATTTGGGTGGCTCTTCTTTGGATTCTAGGATTACTCTTATACACCTTAGTAATCTGGTCCTTTGCCAGATCCTTTTACAGGAAAAGAAGAAAGGGTAGAAGGGTCTAACTTTCTATTCTTGTTCTATAAAATAATACTTCAAATATTATCTTAAATATAATTGAAATATTCGTAGACTAAATCTAGATGGATAATTTCGCAAAATAATAATTTTGTCTAACTGGGAGGACAAGAATTTGACAAATACTAAATTTCTTCATTTTTATTCATTTTTCTTCTTTGTAGGTCTATTTTTATAGATTCATAGGAAATACATTATGCTAGTATCTCCAATCAGTTCATTGTGGACTTATATCTTTAGATTATAATCTCTAGATTATAGAAAGTACAATTTAATAGAATCTTCTACAGCAATTAAATTTGTGAATAGAGATATTATAAATTTTATTTAGATCCCTATCATTCTAAAGAGTTCTTGGAGATCCTTTAACGGATTAAATATCAAAAGCAAGATTGCTATTACCAAAATAAAAATAGCGCCAATTAAAAAATTTCTAATTAGCCTTTTGTTTTGTTCTCTGGAAACTTTTCTATCAACCCTGGATGTTGTTGTATAACCTCTAAGTTTATATATCCTTGGTTTGCCAATCTTTCGCAAAAACTTAAATGGTTTACTGGAAGTTAATCTGAAACTCTTGTTAGAAGAATTTTGCTTTTTATTCTCTCCAGCTTCATGAACAGTTTCATCAATAGATTCATCCACAGTTTCATTTGAAGAAATATTATTATAATCTTGCTCTTGTGTTTTCATATAATCCTCATCAAAATTTATTTTATAATTATATCATATAGACATACTCTATAATAATTTTATATAGATATAAATTATTTATATTTTATAATCCAAGATATAAAACAATAC
>CAZFIO010000127.1:724-3150 GCA_964519585.1 uncultured Tissierellaceae bacterium | reverse complement strand
TACTATTTTTCCATTTCAACAATTAAATCCAGCATAACGAACATATGTTTTGACAAATGAGCTAATATATGATATTTTACTGGTAAGTGTAATCAATATTCTTTTGTTGAGGTGTGATATGAGTCAAAAACATTCTTTTACCAGATCGAATCTGGCTAAAACCCAGGAACTTATCATGAATTTCATACAAAAATACTTGAGTGAAAACGGTTATCCGCCTTCTGTTAGAGATATTTGTGAAGGAACCGGAATAAAATCAACCTCTACTGTTCATTCCCACCTAAAAAGGCTTACTGAATCTGGTCTTTTGACCTATGAATCCGGCCGCAGAAGGGCTTTAAGCATAGTTCAAGATGACCTAGATAATGTTGAAGAAACTAATGAAGTAGAAACTAATAATAATGTTAACTCGCTGCCATTGGTCGGAACTGTTGCTGCTGGCACTCCCCTTTTGGCTGTAGAAAATATTGAGGAAACACTTGCCTTCCCTGAATCCTTAATAAGGGCCAAGGGCGACCAATTTGTCCTCAGAGTCAGAGGAGATAGCATGGAGGAGGCTGCCATACTTGATGGTGACTATGTCATAATACAAAAACAAAACCAATGCAGGCAGGGAGATATTGTTGTTGCCCTTATTGATGACGAAGCAACAGTAAAAACCTTTAAGCTTGTAAATGGCAAACCATTCCTTAAGCCGGAGAACCCTAAATACAATTTAATTCCTTATGATGAGAGGAATTCGATGATTTTAGGTAAAGTGATTGGTGTTTTTAGAAATAATATTTTAATATTTAATTAAACACTTAATTTTTATTAATTTACATTAGACCCATATTTTTAAAATATGATAGAATTACTTCATGAGTCTATCGCAAAACAATAAAAATAAGTTTTTATTCTTTTTATTACAGCCCTTAACTGTTCTTCTCTTCATCTTTACTTATTTTTATCTGAAGGAACTATATCCCTTTGGTCCTAATACTATTGCATGGCTGGATATGAAGCAGCAGGTCATACCACTACTTTTACAATGGAAGAATATTGTGACCTCTGAGCAAAATATTTTCCTAAATATGTACGGTATCGGCGGCGGAAGTTTTTGGGGTATATTCTTTTTTTTCCTTTCGAGTCCCATATCGCTATTGATTTTTCTTTTTGAAAATAAGCAGGCCGTTCTGATTATGAACCTTCTTGTTGCCTTCAAAATATCCCTAAGTTCTCTGTCAGTTTCCTATGTGATATACAAGATTTATCCAAGACTTGAAAAGATAAATATATTTATTCTCGCTACAGCTTATGCTTTTTGCGGATTTTCCCTTATGTTTTATCAAAATCTGCTTTGGCTGGATTTTGTAATAATTTTCCCCTTATATTTTTTAGGACTTAAAATTATTTTTGAAAGAGGAAGATCACTTTTATTCTTTTTTACCCTAATCTGGCTCTTGGCCTCATCCTACTATATGAGCTACATGGTTGCAGTATTCACCCTTGTTTTTACCTTTTTGAATCTAAAGAAAAAAGAGACACATAAACTGGCAGGAATAAAAATCAGCATTGCCACCCTTTCAGCTGTTGCACTTACATCTTTTGTATGGCTCCCTTCCCTGCTCGAATATTTTCAATCAGCTAGGTCAGTGGATGTTATTGACTCCCTAAGTTCAGGTAGTTTTTTTGGACATTTTGAGACAAATATAGGCATCTTGCTTTCATCATCAATTTTAATGCTAGTCCTGCCCCTTATAATTTCTAATTTTCAAGAAAGAGGCATGCCTAAATTTAAGATATTTACCCTCTTTCTTCTCACAATAATTCCTGTTTTCATTGAACCCATCAACAAGATGTGGCATACAGGCAGCTATCAGGCCTTTCCTGCCAGATATGGATATATACCTGTGTTTCTGGGACTTCTTATTGTAGGTTTTTATATGCAGGAAACAGGAGATTCCCAGAATATCCATATTACAGAGGTTTTTGGTAATGGTAAAGAACATACAAGAAAGCGAAACTCCCTTATATCTAGCATTGCTCTAGGTCTTGGATGTGTCCTTATCGCTATCTTTTTTGTCTTAAGAATGCTTAAGGACAAGAAAGGTGACCTATCAAAATATTCCACGACCCTTTGGGGGAACCAGTTAAGTTTCATCCTTTTACTCTTATCCTTTGTCTTTATCGGCTCTATCTACTACCTACTTATAATACTTAAATCTTCAAAAACACTTAATAAAGTAGCTTATTCCTTTTTGATTCTCGTGCTTCTTTTTACTGAAGTCTACTACAATCTTGAAATCTATATGGAGGCACCATCCAATAATGCTTCACACTATGAGACAATTTTTGATTTGGAGGGAAAGATACAGGATGATGGTTTTTACAGGCTAAAAAGCAAGATGAAATATTTTGAAGTGAACATGACAGGGGCACTGGGC
>CAZFIO010000127.1:0-714 GCA_964519585.1 uncultured Tissierellaceae bacterium | reverse complement strand
GCCTCATACACCTCTTTGACACCAAAATCATTTCTTTTCTCAATGAAAAAACTAGGATACTCATCCTACTGGATGGAGGTTAATTCCTCTCATTCAACTGACTTTATGGATGCACTCTTTAGTAACAAATACGAACTTACAAAAACTGATGAATACTGGACAAGTCTAGGTGAAACTATTTACAGCAATGATGATTATCTGATTACCTCTAAAGAGGTCTTGGACTACCCTTCCTTTTATCTTTCTGAAGAGGAAATTGGGCAAATTAAATCCTTAAACACTCCTAATAGATTTGAGCAGCAAAACCTTATTTACCAGTCCTTAACAGGAAAATCAGAGCTCTTATTTACATCATTTATAGATCACGCAAGCTTTGAAAATCCCTATTATTCTGACGAAAATCAGGTCTTCTTTAACTATGAAAATAACTTTAAGTATATAAGATCCCAGGGTGCATCAAACTATATAAACTATAAACTTTATATGGACAAGCCTATGGTTCTTTATTTTGATCTCTTTGATAAGGTCTCTGCTAATCTGGTGGAAGATATTAATAATTCAGTGAATATCTACGTAGACGGAAGCTTAAAATACAGTAATTTTCCCAATAAAGAGTCTAATGGGATCCTTGATTTGGGCCTTTACCAGGAGGGGGATTATGTAGATATTCGCATAGAAGTTCTAAAAGACTTTGAGGTGTCTTCCTTTGGTGTC
>CAZFIO010000126.1:0-5712 GCA_964519585.1 uncultured Tissierellaceae bacterium | reverse complement strand
TTGGATTAGGTCTATTTTACTTTAGACGCAGGGGAATCAGTGACTATGAAAAAGGTAAATTTTGGATGATTAATAGCATTAATAACGGTTGTGACTTGGCTAAAGAACTCATTTTAAAATATTCTAAGCAAAATTAATCATATTTACTAAAGGACCTTATACCTCGTGAAAATATTGTGGAAGTGATAATTCCTATGGAAATTGAAGCTGCTATAAAAAAGGTTTCTACTCCTTTACTAATAGCCATTTCAAAATTTTCTTCTACAAGGTACAACATTGTATAATACATGCCAGCACCAGGAACTAATGGTACTATACCAGGAGTTATAAATACTGTTGCTGGCTTTTTAAATACAATTGAAAGAAGTTCCCCTAAAGAACCAACAAGGAAAGCGGCCATAAAGGCACCCAAAACCTTTTGATCTAGTAACTTAAAAAATACATAGTATAGACTCCATGATAATCCACCTAAAAAACCTGTTGGGATTATAGAGGCTAGAGGGGCATTGAAATATACAGCAAAACCTATGGTAGCCGCTAAAGATAATAAAAACTGATAAACTAATTGCATCTATATCAAACCTTTCATATGTAAATTTAGGATCAGACCAACACCGAAGGCAATTGCTAAGGCAGAAAAAATTGCCTCTATACCTTTGGACAAGCCTGATAATGAATCACCACTCATGGTATCTCTGATAGAATTTGTAATGGGTATACCAGGGACTAAACACATTATAGAACCAATTATAACTATATCAACATTGCTACTTAGTCCTAGCCTAAGGGTTATATATGAAAAGAAGGAAGCTAGTAAGGCTCCGAGAAAGCAGTCTAAAAAGAAACCTAAATTATGTGAGGATAGTAGGTCTAAAATTAGTAGGGTCAAGAAGCTAGTTGTAATACTAGAAATATAGTCAAAAATATCACCGCCAAATATTAAGGCAAAGAAAGATGATGAAAAACTCACACATATAAGCTTAACTAGTCTTGGATAATCCTTGTCATTGATAATTTGGTTAATCTGCTGGATTCCTTCATCTAAGGGTATATTTTCTCTTACATATTTTCTTGAGAAATCATTGATTTGGCTAATTTTGTCTAGGTTATAACCAAGTTTTTTAACCCTCTTTAAATGGGTATAAACCTGATTTTCATGTTCAAGAGTTAAAAATATGCCGGTGTGGGTTACGAAAGAATCTACATTTGTAATATTTGTCCTAGAGTTACAGATCCTATTCATAGTATCTTCCACTCTATATGTTTCGGCTCCATTACGCAGCAAGGCTTCGCCTGTAATCATAGCTAGGTTCAAAAGCTTTCTTACCTCTTTTCTGTTTTTAATAGTAAATGTGTCCATAAAACCACCTCTAAAAATTAAAATATTGAAATTGTGGATGAATACATATATAATGGATTGTACGAGTTTTATATAAAACTATATTACATTAAAAAGTAATATAATTCAATTACAAATCTTGATTAGGAGGGAGTAGTATATGAATTTTGTACATTTACAAGACAAGGACCCGGAAATAATGAATTTGATTAATGAAGAGAACAAAAGGCAGGAGGCTCATATAGAATTAATAGCATCTGAAAATTTTGTTTCTAAACAGGTTATGGAGGCAATGGGGACCCAATTAACCAACAAATATGCTGAGGGATATCCAGGTAGAAGGTATTATGGTGGCTGTGAGATAGTTGATAAGGTAGAAGACCTAGCTATTGAAAGGCTTAAAAAAATATTTGGCGCGGATCATGCCAATGTTCAAGCTCATTCTGGGGCTAATGCAAACCTAGCTGTATACTTTGCTTTTCTAAAACCAGGTGATAAGGTTCTTGGGATGAACTTGTCCCAAGGAGGACATTTGACCCATGGAAGTCCTGTAAACATATCAGGTTCATATTATAATTTCATTGCCTATGGGGTGGATAAAGAGACTGAAGTAATAGATTATGAAGAGGTAAGAAGGATTGCTCTAAAAGAAAAACCAAAAATGATTGTAGCTGGAGCAAGTGCCTACCCAAGGGAAATTGATTTTAAAAAATTTAAGGAAATTGCAGATGAGGTTGATGCATATTTAATGGTAGATATGGCACATATTGCAGGCCTGGTTGCTGTTGGACTGCATTCTAATCCAGTTCCTTATGCGGATTTTGTTACAACTACTACCCATAAGACCCTAAGAGGGCCAAGGGGAGGAGCTATTTTATGCAAGGAAGAATATGCAAAAGCTATAGACAAGGCAATTTTCCCTGGTATTCAGGGTGGACCCCTGATGCATATAATTGCTTCTAAGGCAGTATCCTTTGGAGAGGCTTTAAAAGATGACTTTGAAGACTATCAAAAGCAGACGATTACCAATGCTAAGATTTTGGCTGAAGGATTGATAGATAAAGGTTTCAGACTAGTTTCTGGCGGTACAGATAATCATTTAATTCTGATTGATGTTAGAACCAAAGGTTTAACTGGAAAAAAAGCAGAAGCCCTTCTTGAGGAAGTAGGTATAGCAACAAATAAAAATACTATTCCCTTTGATCCTGAAAGCCCATTTGTTACAAGTGGTATTAGAATTGGTACACCAGCTGTTACTACTAGAGGAATGAAAGAAGAGGAAATGAAGGAGATTGCAGATCTAATAGCTTTAACACTAGATGAAAGCAATCCAAGGGAAGCTATAAGGGCAAGAGTAGCACAATTATGTGATAGGTTCCCCTTATACTAAATCTATCTAAGCCTGCAGTAAATCTGTAGGCTTAAATTTTTAATTATAAAGGTGAAAAGAATGGAAGTAAAAGGTATAAATGAATCAAAAAACATAATCGAAAAAGTTAATAAGGATAGTATAGGTGAGGATTTAGGTATTGAGCCTGGTGACAGGTTAGTAAAAATAAATGGGTCTTTAGTTGAAGATGTTATTGATTACAAATATTTAATATCTGATGATTTTCTTTTGCTAGAAATAGAAAAGGAAAATGGTGACCTATGGGAATTTGAAATTGAGAAAGATTTTGATGAGGATATAGGTATAGAATTTTCCAACCCCTTAATTGATAGGGCAAAATCCTGTAGAAACAAGTGTATATTTTGCTTTATAGATCAGTTGCCAGAAAATATGAGGGAAACCCTATATTTTAAGGATGATGACTCTAGGCTATCCTTTTTACAGGGGAATTTTATTACCTTAACTAATATGTCTGATTCAGAAATTGATAGAATTATTCAATATAGACTAAGCCCTATCAATATATCAGTCCATACTACAAATCCTGAATTAAGAATAGAAATGTTAAATAATAAAAATGCGGGAAAGATATTAGAAATACTAAAAAAATTTCATTCTGCAAAACTAGAAGTGAATTGCCAAATTGTTCTTGTGCCTGGAATTAATGATGGTAAAGAATTAAGTAGGACACTTAGTGATTTATCCAATCTTCATCCTACCATTAAATCTCTTGCTATTGTTCCTATTGGTGTAACAAAATTTAGGTCTGGTTTAAAAAAGGTGGATATTTTCGATAAAGAACTTTCAACAGGCCTGATTGATAAAATTAAGGTTAGACAGGAGTCTTATTTGGAAGAGTTAGGTACAAGATTTGTATTTTTATCGGATGAGTTTTATGTTTTAGCAAATAAAGACTTACCATCCTATCAAGAGTATGAAAACTTCCCACAACTGGAAAATGGAGTAGGCCTAATGAAGCTATTTGAAAGTGAGATATATGATGAGTTAGAAAAACTCACTAGGGCCAGTCTTGACAAAAAAACATATATAATTGCAACTGGTAGTCTAGCCTTTGATTTTATGAAAAATTTATGTAAGGGAATTGCTATTAAATTAGATGGCCTTAATTTAATAGTAAAGCCTATAGTGAATGATTATTTTGGAGATACAATAACTGTATCTGGCCTAGTAACAGGTATAGATTTGGTAAATCAATTGAAAGGCATGCAAAATGATGGTATTATAATACCTAAGTCTATGTTAAAAGCTGATGAAGATGTTTTCTTGGACAATTTGGGGCTAGATGAAGTTTCTAAAATGCTAAAATCACGAATTATAGTTTCTCAGGTATCAGGCAAAGACTTTCTAAAGATTTTGAAAATAGGGGTGTAGAAAATGAAAAAGGCAGTTGTATCTATAGTTGGTAGACCCAATGTTGGAAAGTCAACATTGTTTAATAAAATTGTTGGAAAGAGAATAGCCATAACTGAAGATAAACCTGGTGTAACAAGAGACAGAATTTATGCAGAAGGTGAGTGGCTGGGAAATTATTTTACAGTTATCGATACTGGTGGACTTGAACCTGAAAATGATGATATAATTATGTCCAATATAAAAAGACAGGCAGAAATAGCAATTGATACTGCCGATGTGATTTTATTTGTTTTAGACGGACTAGAGGGACTTACAAGTACTGATAGGGAAATTGGTGGTATTCTAAGAAGGCCTGGGAAAAATGTGGTTATTGCATGCAATAAGATAGACAACTTCAAAACTCCTGACGAAATCTATGATTTTTACGAATTAGGGTTTGGCGAACCCATGATAATCTCAAGTGAGCAGGGGCTAGGACTTGGTGATTTATTGGATGAAATAATCAAGTATTTTCCTGAAGACAAAAACATGGACTCGGAAGAGGATCTAATCAGGGTCTCCTTTATAGGTAAACCAAATGTTGGTAAATCTTCACTGATAAACAAGATTCTTGGTGAAGAAAGGGTAATTGTAACTGATATACCCGGGACAACAAGGGATTCAATAGATAGTTACTTTAACCATAAAGACAATAAATACGTCTTTGTTGATACTGCTGGCTTAAGGAGAAAGAGAAGTATTTATGAAAATATAGAAAGATATTCAGTTGTTAGAACCTTAACTGCTATTGATAGATCAGATCTTTGTATCCTGGTTATTGATGCTGTGGAGGGTGTAAGTGAGCAGGATTCAAAAATAGTGGGCTATGCCCATGATAATGGGAAAAGTATAATTATTGCTGTAAACAAGTGGGACTTGATAAAAAAAGAGAATATGACCTATAAGGCTTATGAAAAGGAAATTAGGGAAAAACTTGGTTTTATAAGCTATGCTCCTATTATCTTTATATCAGCCTTGTCGGGACAAAGAATTGATAAGTTGTTGGATCTGATGGAAGTAGTTAATAACAATTTCAATTTAAGGATAAGTACTGGTGTATTGAATGATATTATTAACCAGGCAGTTCTTATGAATCAGCCACCATCTGATAAGGGGAAGAGGTGCAGGATATATTATGGAACCCAGGTGTCAGTAAGGCCACCAAAGTTTGTATTGTTTGTTAGAAATAAAGAGTTAATGCACTTCTCTTATGAAAGATATTTAGAAAACCAAATAAGAAGTCATTTTGGTTTTATTGGAACACCTATAGTATTTGAATTTAGAGAAAAGGAAGAATAAAATTGAAGATACTTGTAGTGATAGTTATTTCCTATTTAATAGGTTCTTTTTCTTCTGCTTTTTTAATTGGGAAGATTTTTAGGAATATAGATATAAGATATTATGGTAGTGGGAATTCTGGTGCAACCAATGCACTAAGGGTAATGGGATTTAAGTTAGGCGCCTTGACTTTTGTATTTGATGTTCTTAAAGGAATTATTACAATCCTTCTTGCAAGGAATATACTTCCTAGTACTAGTGGAGATATGATTGCAGGTTTATTTGCAGTAAT
>CAZFIO010000125.1:0-5718 GCA_964519585.1 uncultured Tissierellaceae bacterium | reverse complement strand
TAGAAAGTGAGGAAAACATAATGGACAAAAAGAAATTTTTAATAAAAACTTATGGTTGTCAAATGAACCCAGTGAGATGTTTTTTTATTTCCCATTAACCCCTATAGATAAACCTATGGCTTATCCCATTAATGAACTCTATAGATGATATGGTCCTGTTTTCCTCTACCACTATCTTTTTTATAACACAATTCATAAAGTCTTTTAATAAAGTCTTATCAACAGACTTTACCATGGAATTATAGTTTATTTTCTTACTGTTAATCAAATTATTTGCTAATAGATATTGAGTAGCTTTTTTAATAAAATTAAGATCATGCCCTGGTATAACTTTGGCGAGTTCCTTGGACTTGTTTCTTATCTTATTATTAAGGCTACTTATTTTTTTATCTATTTCTTGCTTTCTTATTAAATAATTCTTTTCTGACATACTGTCATCTGAAAACAAATATAAATCTTCAAGTCTTTTCATTGCCCTTTCCAGTTTGCTTTTTTCAACCCTCAACCTTCCTAACTCTTTATCTTCCCCTTCATTGTTCTGCAGGTTTCTTTCAAAGAGAATGTCCCCAGTATTCCTTAATAAAATATTATGAGTATAGGCAAGATCCTCTGGATGTATTCCTACTATATCCTTAAACAAGCTACCCTTCAGCAGTTCCTTTTCTATTTCCTTTTCAGTAACTTTCCTGCCATAGGCATTAACCATATTGCTAACCCTTACAAGGTTTGAGATATAATTCATTACAAATGGCCCTAGTTTTACTTCTCCAATATTTCCTTCACAAATCCTATAGGCCTTTTTACTATGGACATAGTTGTGGCAACGATAAACTGATGGCCTATATCCATCTGCCCTTGGCCTGTCTACTGTTGCAATATAATTCTTATTGCACTTCCCACAAGAAATTAGTCCAGCGAATACATGGGTATGGCTTTGTAGAGTCCTATTTACTGACCTAGCCTTATAGTTGCTGTCCATGATAGCATTACACAGATTCCACTGCTCTTCTGATATTATTCCTTCATGATTATTTGGCACTACAATCCATTCATCTTCATTCTTTATTGCACCCCGACCAGCTTTTCTATAATTGTACCTATAGGTGCCTTTATAAAATGGATTCCTGATAATATCTGATACAGTCTTAGTGGTCCAGTTCTTACCCTTCTTTGTCCTTATATTATTTACCTCTAGAAGATGCTTAACTTCACCAGTAGACTTATGTTGTTCATAGGCATCATATATAAACCTTACTGTTCCAGCTTCATTGTGGTCCACCTCTGGAAAATCACTATCCTCTGGCCAGTAATATCCTAAAGGCATTGGGGCTCCGTTCCATAGTCCTTTTTCAGCCCTGGAAAGCATAATTGCATAGACTCTTTCTGCAGTAAGTTTTCTTTCTAACTCTGCAAATACTAGTATAATCTTAAGCATGGCCTCTCCCATGGCCGTTGAAGTGTCAAACTGTTCATTCTTGGAAATGAAGGTTACATCATAGTCCTTTAATTCTTCATACATCTTAGTAAAGTCCATCAAGTTCCTTGAAACCCTATCTAGTTTCCATACTAATATATGGGTAAATTCCCCAGCCCTAACCCTATTCATCATATCTTGATAATCAGGCCTGTCCGTATCCTTCCCAGAGTATCCAGCATCCTCAAATATTTCAAAATCATCTATGCCTAGGATATACTTTGCATAATTTATTAGTTCTTTTCTCTGGAAGGGCAGGGAGTCTTTGTCTATTTGGTGCGTTGTTGATACACGAACATAAAGAGCTACTTTCTCTTTTCTTTCATTCATATAATTCCTCCTAACACTTGTTTTTATATGTGGGTGACTATACAATAATATAATATAAGGGAGTGATAATAAATGCCTGCAAAACCAAAAGTGACAAAGGATATTCTTTACAATCTGTATATAGAAAAAGGACATACTACTGCAGAAATATGCCAAATAACTAAAGTAAAATCTCCAATCACCATAACAAAACACCTGAAGAGGCATAATGTTCCCATCCGTGATGTTAATTCATTAAGGCAGAAACAAACCTTCGGGAATAGAAGCTACGAAGAGTTTGGGGAATATTTAAAGACTTTATATGAAGACGAAGAAAAAAGCATAATACTAATAATTTCTTGAATGAATTTAGGAAATAATCTCCTAAACTCATTCTTTTTTTAAGTCTTTTTCTCTCCATAAAATCATCCCTTCTCTTTCAATTTGTGTCGGTATTACAGAAACAAAACCTATTTTGTGTCGGTATTACAGAGACTAATTACTATTATTTGTGTCGGTATTACAGAGACTAAATAATTAGTGTCGGTAAAACCGAAGCAAATATAAAAGTTTGTGTCGGTATTCCAGACACAAAAGTATAGTTTTTTCAATTTGTGTCGGTATTACAGAAACAAAACCTATTTTGTGTCGGTATTACAGAACATATATCTATCTAATCATATCTATATAATATATATATAAAGATAGATAAGATAAGATGCAGGAATATTATAGACTACTAAGGAATTCATAAAACCTATTATCAAAATCATTAATTGATATAGTTATAGGTAGTTTTTTTACTATATCCCATAAATAATTCTTTAAAGTATCATTACTTATTTTTAACATTTTCTGCAATTCAAAAATTCTAGAAACTACCATAGGGGCAAAACTATACCTAGAATCATATTCTGACTTATTTAATTTGTTCTGTGATGTTAATTTAGTAATTTCTTGACCTAACCCTTTTTCTTTAGACAATCTTTCAATCTCCTTAACACGAAGATCATAGGCATAATAGTCTAACGCACCACTAAACATATCCACGGATAGGCACATAAGCATATAAATTAATTCTTTTTGATAATCTTTGACATGAGAGTAGACACTTGCTACATTTAGGAAATCATTTCTTATAAAACCATATCTAAAATCCAATTCACTTTCTTTTATTCTATTGGACAATAGGCTTAAGGCTAATGAATAATAGTTTTTGAAATTACTATTTCTATAAATCTTGTCTATCTCGTAAATGTCAAAACTAAAAGCTTTGTTGTCATCAAAGTAAAATAAATGCTCATTTTCATCTATCAATCTGTCCGCTTTGTCAGTAATCTTAAAATAATCTTCTTTCAAAAAAGTACCTAACTCTTTATCAGTTACAGATTCTAATAATCTATCTATCAGTTCTTTTTTTCTTCCAGATATTTTCAGGTTAAAATGCCTCAATATATCTTTAAGTTCATTCACAGTCATGTTTGCTAACTTGAAACTGTTGTCACCAAAACAGACATATCCGTATTTAAAGAACTTGTATAAAACACTTTGAAATATCAAATCATGGTCATAAGTCCAATATTTAGGAAAACTTTTATTTGATGCCTTCCATCCATCAATGTACTTTAAAAACAATATTTCTCCTGGATTTAACTCTATATTCCTATCATTTAAATCTATCTTTTGAAGTTCATTTAAATCGATACTTGCACATCTATCTAAATGAATGCTCTCTCTTTCTTCCCAATGTGACTCGGGAGGACCTACTTCAAAATCAGCACTCTTTGATACCACTAAATTTAAATCTTTAATAGCTATATCTACTAAGTTTTCATTTTTATCGACCTTATTTCTGCTCAATACTTTTTGTTCCCCTAAAGGTTCTTCAACTGATTTGTTCTTTGATAACTTGTTTTTGATAAAACTCAAAACCATAAACTCCCTCCTTATTTCCTAAATCTTGTCCTACCTTTCAAATCTCTAATTATGCTTTTTTCTCTGAAACACACGATTGTTCCTCTTTGCTCTTATCCATTTGATCTTTTATTTTTAACAAATGGACATACTTTTGTAATTCTTCTTTACTTTCTACACTCAACTTCTCAATCTCAAAAGTTAATTCATTTTCTTTTGTCCGTTCATCCAGAATATCTGTGGCTCCTAATAAAAAATCAGTACTACATTTAAACAATCTTGCAATCTCCATGATTGTCTGCATATTAGGTTCGACATCATCAGATTCGTACTTGGAAATATTAGACTTTGACAGTTTTACCCTCTTACCCAATTCTTCTTGAGTAAGCCCACTCTTAATCCTCAACTCCTTTAATCTTTGTCCAAAAGTCATTAAACCCACCTCTTTTTACTTATATTGTATAGTTTCAATTATTGAAAGTCTATAATAGTTTCAAAAAATGAATATTTTTTTATAAAAACCCTTGACAGTTTCAAAATAAGAAACTATAATAGGTTTACAAGGTTCAAATATTGAAACTATGGAGGTGCAAAAATGTCAATACTGAAAGAATTGAGAGAAGAACATAAAAAAGAACAGAAGGAACTTGCAGAGTATCTTGGAATATCTGCTCCCAACTATTCCAAGAAGGAGGCAGGGCAAGTAAGATTTTCATTAGTGGAGGCAAAAAAACTCTCAGAACTATTCGGACTATCAATAGATGAAATTTTTTTTAACAATGAAGTTTCAAAACAAGAAACATCAGGAGGGGAAGAAATTGAAACCGATAGAGAGGGAAATTAAAAAAGCCAGAGAAGGTTTTGATAGGTTTGTAGCAGAAGTTGAAAAATGGCTAGAGGAAACCGACCCAGAAAGGAAGGAAGAACATGAGTGAAGAGAAAAGATACCAAACCCTAAAAAAATACATGGAAGAAGAATTCGGTGTCACACCTGAAAATATAGATGAAAAGCTTCAAGAACTAAAAGTTCAGTTTTATGAAAGACTTAGAAAACTTGAAGAATTAACAATATAAAGGAGGTAGTTAAAATGATTATAGATATAAGTAATATTGAAACAACTAAGTTAGGATTTTGTGCAGAAAGAAGAAAAGAAGCATCTGCTAAAGTTAGAAAAGCTAAACAAATTTTGAAAAATGAGTCTATAGAAGATTTGCAAAAAGCAAGAATAAAAAATGCCATATCTAATGCAGAAGGTGCTATTGAGCATGGCAACAAACATACTTTAGAAGTTGCCATAGGAAGGCTTGAATATCAACTAAAAAGACAGGAGGCTATGTAATGAAAAAACAAGTTTATCCAGGAGAAAAGTACAAAATCAACAGGCATGATGGGGAAGAGGTGACAGTCCTTTATGTAGAAGGTGAAAATTGCTTACTTCTTAGAGAATTTGGAAGCTTAATAAAAGCTAATGGATTTTATGTTGAGGGAGAATTGATTTTCTGGAACCATGGAGGATATAGGGACAATGACCTATTTGAAAACCTAATGAAGCTGATGTAAAGGGGGAGAAAAATGGCGAAGTGCAGAGTATGTGGAAAGGAAATCCAATTCATTACCACAACAAACCAAAGAAAAATGCCGACAGATACTCGGCCAACGATGTACTGGGAAAAGAAAGGAGCAAAAGGAAAAATAGCAACTCCGAATGGAGAGGTGCTTTCCTGCGAATTTGAAGGAGAACAGAGCAATGCAACTGGATACGGCTATATGCCACATTTTGCATCATGCAAAAACTATAAAAAATAAGGAGCGATGGGAAATGACAAACATTATCAAAGTAAGGTTTTTAAAGGATGGACAAGCTTTTGGAAGGGAATACAGCTACCTGACACCAGAAGAGGTAGAAGTAGATGACTTGGTGGAATTAGAAACCAAGACAGGAACTGCAAAAGGAATAGTAACCCAGATAAATGTTCCTGAAGCTGAAATAGCATCATTCAAAGACAAAATGAAAACCGTT
>CAZFIO010000124.1:0-5758 GCA_964519585.1 uncultured Tissierellaceae bacterium | reverse complement strand
CACAAAGAATACAGGGGGCTTTCATTAGTGATAAAGAGGTAGAGGATATAGTAAACTACTTGGAAACATCTTATGGACATGGCTATAAGGAAGAAATTATCGAAACTCTGGAAAATCAAAAAAACATTGTTATTGATAGCCAGGATGAACTACTTGATGATGCCATGCAACTGGTTGTAGAGGAAGGACAGGCATCTATTTCCTTTCTACAAAGAAAACTAAGAATAGGTTATGCAAGGGCTGCACGATTAATTGATGACATGGAAAGTATGGGAGTTATAGGCGGTTTTGAAGGTAGTAAACCAAGAAAAGTTTTAATAAATAGGGAAGACATAGATGAATTGAAATTTAATTAACAAGAACTTAAAATCTATAAGATATAATATTACCTATTCCTAGTTACATGAAAATTAGTATTATATATAAACTTAAAAATAATTACATTAGTTTACAAAATACGATTGGAGATTTAATCATGAATATAGCAAATAAGGTAACAATGGTTAGAGTGTTTTTAGTCCCAATATTTATCTTTTCATATTATTATAATATTAACAACCAACAAACACTAACTGCTATTATTTTTATAATAGCATCCTTAACTGATGCTTTGGATGGTTACCTAGCCCGTAGCAAAAACCTAGTTACAAACTTTGGTAAATTTATTGATCCATTAGCTGATAAAATATTAACAGCCACAGCATTGATTTTATTGGTTGAGGCTGGAAAGGTAGCAGGATGGATTGTTGTTATTATAATAGCTAGAGAGTTTACTATTACAGGTTTCAGGATATTAGCAGCAGCTGAAGGTATAACCATAGCTGCCAGTCCACTGGGGAAAATAAAAACAATAAGCCAATTATTTGCTATTATTTTATTGCTATTGGATAATACAGTTTTTATTAACTTTAATATACCTATGGACTATTTAATGCTATATGTATCTTTAATATTTACAGTTTTGTCTGGAATAGACTATATCTACAAAAATTTATCTGTTTTAAATTTGGAGGATAAATAGATGCAAAATAATCAAATATCAGCAGAAATAATAACCGTCGGAACAGAAATTACTACAGGAAATACCTTAAATACAAATGCAAACTACTTATCCAAGGAACTCTTTGATTTAGGTATAGAGTCATATTATCAAACTACTGTTGATGACAATGAATTTAGGCTCTCTAGTGTTATTAGGACGGCTATATGTCGCGCGAATTTAATAATCATAACAGGTGGTCTAGGGCCAACTAAAGATGACATAACCAAGGAAGTATTAGCCAAAGTATTGGGGCTAGCCCTAGTTCATGATGACACCATGGAAAATCAGATTAGAGATTATTTTAAAGCTAATAATAGGCCTATGAGTGATAATAATCTAAGACAGGCAAAAAGACTAGAAAACTCAAAATTTCTAGACAATAGTCTAGGAACTGCCCCAGGCATCTATATAGAAAAGGATGGAAGTAAATTCTTTTTGCTACCTGGCCCCCCAAGAGAACTAGTTATGATGTTTAAAAAGCAGGTTAAGCCTCTACTAAATATGGGTGGTATAACAATAAGTAGATCCATTAATACAATTGGTATAGGCGAATCTACCCTAGAAACAAAATTACTAGAAATGAATTTAGCTACTGCTAATACAAGTGTAACTACATTTGCTAAAGAGAATTCTCTTGAAATTCGGGTTATTTCTAAAGGTACAAATAAATCTGATTTGGAAAAGGAATTTAATCATGTAATTAGTAAAATTAATTTGAAGTTCAAAGAATATATATACGGTTATGATAATATTAGCTTAGAGGAAACAGTAATTAGACTCTTAAAGGAAAAAAACCTTAGCCTAGGTCTTTCAGAATCCTGCACTGGAGGCTTAATATCAAGTAAATTAACATCAGTGCCAGGGGCCTCCCAAGTCTTTGACCGTGGATTAGTTACCTATAGTAATAATGCTAAACTAGAAGAATTAAAGGTCAATATTGAAACTTTGAATAAATTTGGGGCAGTAAGCAAAGAAACTGCCTATGAAATGGCTAATGGTTTGTTTAAAAAAACTAAAAACGATATAAGTGTTTCAATTACTGGAATTGCAGGACCAGATGGAGGAACCGAGGATAAGCCGATAGGACTAGTATATATATGTATCATGGATAAAAATAGTCATATAAACATGAAGGTTAATTTTAATGGTGATAGGAAGACTATCCAAAATAAATCCTCTCTTGTAGCCTTAAATGAGATTAGAAAATTTGTTTTAAGTAACTATTGACTTATTGATTTATATAATATAATATTAAATAAGGAACTAATGTTCGAACTTGAAAGGGGGGTATCCAGTTTAACTGGGAAAAATGAGTGATAATAGTGAAAAAAGAAGAGCTTTAGATTTAGCCTTAAATCAGATTGAAAAACAATTTGGTAAGGGTTCAATTATGAGACTAGGTGAAAGTGTCAAGATGGAACTAGATTTTATTCCAACAGGATCATTAGACTTAGATATTGCCTTAGGTATAGGTGGAGTACCAAGGGGACGAATTATAGAAGTATTTGGGCCTGAATCATCAGGTAAGACAACTGTTGCTCTACATATAATAGCTGAGGCACAAAAAAAAGGTGGAATTGCGGCCTTTATTGATGCAGAGCATGCATTAGACCCAAGTTATGCTCAAAAACTAGGTGTAGATATAGACAATCTTGTCATATCTCAACCGGATACAGGGGAACAGGCTCTAGAAATTGCTGAATCCCTAGTAAGGAGTGGTGCTATAGATATAGTGGTTGTAGACTCCGTAGCTGCCCTAGTACCTAAGGCAGAAATTGAAGGAGATATGGGTGATAGCCATATAGGACTTCAAGCTAGACTTATGTCTCAAGCATTAAGAAAATTAGCAGGTGCAATCAACAAATCAAATACTACCTGTATATTTATAAATCAACTAAGAGAAAAGGTTGGGGTAATGTTCGGTAACCCAGAAACAACCTCAGGTGGTAGGGCTCTTAAATTCTATGCCAGTGTAAGGCTTGATGTAAGAAGAATTGAGACAATTAAGCAAGGTGATGAATTTTTAGGAAATAGAACTAGGGTTAAAATTGTAAAAAACAAGGTAGCTCCTCCCTTTAAACAAGCTGAATTTGATATAATGTATGGTAAAGGAATTTCAAGGGAAGGAAATATTTTAGACTCAGGTGTTAAATCTGAAATTATTAAGAAATCTGGATCATGGTATAGTTATAATGATGAAAGATTGGGTCAGGGAAGGGAAAATGTCAAAGAGTTCTTAAGTGAAAATCCTAATATCTGCTTAGAAATCGAAAATATGGTTAGGGCAAAGTATGGCCTTATAAAAGAAACCCACAACTCTGATAATATCGATACTGATAAATAGGAGTTATTAAATAATGATAAAACCTCCTTTTACTAGGAGGTTTTTATTTAGGAGTTGAAAATTTGAAATTATTATATTTTACTGATTCCCATATAAGGGGTACACCCCCTAAGAATAGAAAGGATGATTTTTTAGAAACGCTGGAAAATAAATTTAAAGAAATTATTCATATTAGTAAACTTGAAGATACTGATTACATTTTAATTGGTGGGGATCTTTTTGATAGGCCAGATATTTCTATTTCTATAGCAGGGAAATTTGCAAATTTGCTAAATAAGTTTAAGATTCCAATTTATATGGTAAGTGGTAATCATGACATATATGGACACAATCCTAAAACATTAAATAGGTCACTGCTAGGTTTGTTAAAGAATGTGGGTCTTTTAAATATTGTTGAAGCAGGTGAAAAAATAGTCCTCAAGAAGGATAACATAAAGGTACAATTGACAGGGCAACCCTATATTTATGACATTGATAATACAGAAAATAAACATTACTATATAGTTGATTCACTAGTAGCTGATGTTGATTATGCTATTCATCTAGTCCACGGAATGTTGTTAGATAAACCTTTTATTGAAGGTATACCCTATACCCTTGTCAATGATATTAAGTCAACTAAAGCAGATATTACTATATCAGGGCACTATCATTCTGGATTTAATACCATTAATTATGATGGAAAGTATTTTATTAACCCAGGTAGTATAGTAAGGGTTTCTAACTCATTAAATGAATTAGAGAGAAGACCCAAGCTCCTTATAATTGAATTAAAAGATAAAATAGACATTAAATATATTGAGCTAAAAAGTGCAAAGAAGGGCATTGATGTTCTTGATAGGAGCCAAATAGAAACAAATATATATAAAAGAGAACAATTATTTGAATTTAAACAAACTATTGATAGTGTCTCTAATTTTGATAAGATGGATATAAATGACCTATTAATTAAGGTTTCCAATATGTCTGGTATTTCAGAGGACATTAAAGAAGAAGCCCTTAGAAGGATAGCAAATGTCCAAATAAAAGGATTTAATGGTGATTAAATATGAAATACTTAAAGAAGATTACCCTGGAAAACTTTCAATCTCATAAATATACAGAACTAGAATTTACAAATGGGCTAAATATTATTGTAGGCCCTTCAGATACTGGCAAGTCTGCAATAATAAGAGCCTTGAAATGGGCTCTATATAATGAACCTGCTGGGGATTTTTTTATTAGAAAAGGGGAAACTGACTGCACTGTAACCCTTGAATTCAGTGATAATACTAAGGTAAAAAGGATAAGAACAAAATCTAAAAATATATATTTACTAACTAATAGTAAGGGGGAAGAAAGCCATTTTGAAGGTTTTGGTACATCTGTACCTGAAGAAATAATCAGTGAAATTGCTATCAAGAAGAGTTTGCTAGACGATTCTGAGTCAAGCGCCATTAATTTGGGAGAGCAACTAGATGGTCCTTTTTTACTTTCTGAAAGGACAAGTGTTAGAGCTAGTGCCATTGGTAGAATTGTAGGAGTTAATATTATTGATGATGCACTTAAAGAAACCTTAAGAGACCTAAGAAATTATTCCTTAAATAGGAGGAATCTGCTTGATAGATGTGAACAATTAGAAGAAGAATTAAATGATTATAAGTATTTGGATAAGGAGTTATCAAAGCTAGATAGGTTAAAAGTTTTACAAGAGAGATTAACTAATAATATTAAATACAAAGAATCATTAATTAGGCTTTCAAGTTTACATCAGCAAATTACTAATGATAAAAGGATAGTTGAAACTGATTTGGCAAATTTATCAAAAACTGATGACCTTGAAAAAACACATATGAGTTTACAACTTATGATTAATGAGCAAAAGCTATTATTTAAAATACATAAAAATATTATAAAAAATTCTGAGGAAATTTATGAAGATAAGAAATTATTATTAAACTTAAAAAATCTAAATAGAATCCAAGAAAATTATGAACAGATTAATGAAAAAAGTAGTTTTCTAGATAAACTAATGTCTTATAAAGAAGTCTATGATGAAAGTACAAAGGATATTAGTAAAATAGAACTTATCCTTAATCAATTGGTAGATATTAAAGAATATGAAACAATTATATCTAGAATTTCAGTTTTCAATGATAAAATTATAAGCTTAAATAAAAATTTTGATAAACTCAGCAAGTTGAACATTAGGATTAAGACAGGCCATATTTATTTAGAAGAACTTAAAAATATTGATAAATATAGGGCTTTACTTGAAAAATTAGAGAATGACTTATTAAAAATCAAAAGGCTCAATCAACTCTCTCTAGAACTTAAAAAAATAATAAATAACATTAACAGGGAAAATCAAAATTATAATAAATACCTAGATC
>CAZFIO010000123.1:0-5840 GCA_964519585.1 uncultured Tissierellaceae bacterium | reverse complement strand
GTATATTTATTTTCATTATCCAGATCATGTAGGGCTATAGAATCACCATTGATTCTACTTCTAGAAGATAGGTAATCACCAACCCAACCCTTATTCAACATACTATTCCTCCTAGCATTAAAAATATATCCTACTTTGCAGCCATTACAATTGCCTCACCATCTATAATTATCCTTTCATCATCATCTAATATTATAGTTAATAGCCTAAGCCTTCTTCCATGGAGTTTTTCCATAACCTCTACCTTCACAGTAATATTAGAATCTAGATATAAGGGATTTTTAAAATTCAAGACCTGACTGCAATAGATAGTTCCAAATCCAGGCAAGGTCTTACCAACTAATTCAGAAATATAAGATGCCACATGCATACCATGGCAGATCTTTTTCCCAAAGGGAGACAATCTAGCTGCCTCATCACTTACATGAAAGGACTCATTATCATCTAGAATCTCAGCAAAGGATTTAACATCCTCTGCTGAGATAAATCTTTTCATTTGAGCCTTATCTCCAAGTTTTATTTCATTGTAGGCTACTTGTTTTATCATATGATTGCTCCTATTATAAGTTAATAACTGCCTCAACCTTCTTATCCAGCTTCTCATCCTTGGCTAGCAGAGAAACCACCACAGTAACCAGCATAGAAATAGAGATTACATTGAAGTACCATGGCAGAGCCCCTGGCCACTTCATACCTGCAAAGGAAGCTATGTTTAATACCAGAGCAACTATAGAACCAAGCATAACTCCTTTTTCACTAGCCCCTTTCCATAGAAGTCCTAGAATAAAGACTGGGAAGGTTGCAGACATAAGAGTTCCCCATCCAAATGTTCCAAGTATCGCTACTGCCTCACCCTGAGTTATAGAGAAGAATATGGATGCTATACCAACAACAACCATGGATACCTTTGCATATCTCAACTGAGTCTTGTCAGAAAACTTTATACCCAAAGCATTTGGTAAATCTCTTACTATAATATTTGAACTTACTGATAGGAATAAACTTGCTGAAGACATAGCTGCTGCTAATACTGCTGCATATACAAATAATTGGGTTACTAGGCCAGCATAGTCAGCAAAGGCATATATAGCCCTATCTCCTGTTTCCAATGGCCCAATCTTACCTGTTCCAACCAAGTATAGAGCCCCACCAGATATGGCCAATGTTAAAAACCCAACTACAGTATGAGATATAGCTGTGTAAATTCCAAGAGTTGGCATATCCTTAGGATCCTTTAAAGCATACATTCTTGACAAAACTTGAGGTTGGCCAATAGTTCCTAAGATAGGAATTATCATATAAGTCATTGCAGCTACCTTAGGCATTGCCCCCCATGCATTCATTATATCAGGGGAAAGATCCTTAGTAATCCCATTAGCCGTAACACTGCCGGCTTCTGCTGTAACCTTTAAAACTGCACCAAAGCCTCCAGTAATCCTATAGAAGGATATAACTATTACTACCCCTGCTACAACCATGACAAGTCCTTGAAAAGCCTGAGTCAAAAGTCCACCTACTTCTCCACTTACAGCCATATATATAGTTAATACTCCGAAAATTGCAAATCCAGCTAAAAGAGGATCCCAGCCTATAAGGTGGCCAAATAATTCAGAGCCAGCCTTAATTTGTGCTGCTAAGTAAGCTATACAACCAAGCAATAGGGTAATTGATGTCATAGCCTTAATCACTCTATTGTTATTAAATCTTAAATCAGAAATATCCCCCAAACTTGCTACTTCTCCGATTTCAGCCATAGCCCTAACCCTTTTACCAAGAATTAGATAGGCCATAGCAAAGGCACCTGAAGATAACATCCAGAAAGCCATGGCATTCCCAGCAGTATACATTATCCCTGGTACGCCAACCAAGGCAAAAGCAGAAGCTACTGCTGCTGTACTTGACAAACCTACTGCAAAGGGACCAAACATACCAGTACTACCAAAGTAAGCCTGGGTTGTAGTAGCTTTCTTTTTAGCCCACCATCCAATTAGAAAGGATGCTACTATCATAGCAAATGAAAATGCAATAATTAAAGTCCTAGTAGTATTATCCATTAGTTACCCTCCTTTTTTCTTCTTCTTTCAAGCCTTCAATTTTTACTTTAAAATTATCCCAATCTTCCTCCGACATCCACTCATCCTTCAATACAACAAAACCTAAAGTTAAGGTTAACATTCCGCCTATCCAATATAAGAATATTATAGGGGCAAAAGAAGGATGAAAACCCATAATTGTAAAGTCAGGCATTACACCAGCATATTTCAGGGCATAGAAATCTGCCAAGAAAAATGATATTGCCCATACAAGGCCCCAAGAAATCAAGGGGTAAAAGAGTAACTTTTTCGATACTACTCCTTGTTTTGACACTCCAAGTATCATGTAAAGTAGCATCATAACTAAGCCTAAATACATTCCAGCCATATGCTGGCCCTTCCATCCTAGTACAGTAATAATGACCCATAAGGCAGTGGTAATAAGTACAAAAATTGTGACAGTCTTTTCCGTCATTTTCATAAAATCCCCTCCTATTTTGCAGTTATTTGTCAAAACATGAGACATGAGTCATGCATCATGTTATATTTATTATAGTACTTTAACCTACTACTGTCAATAGAAAATTAGAAATATTCAAATTTTCAGAATACTATTTTAAAGAATTTTAACTGAAATTAGCATACTTAATTCTAATCCCTACACTTATTATTTTTGTTCAATCCTTTCAGCTTTACCAGACATATCTTTAACTCTAAGCATCATGTTTTTACAGATTCTTTCCGCCTCAATTTTTTCAACTTTAGATTTTATGCTTTAACCTTTCAGCTTTATATTTTAAGCTTTAGGTTTTATCCTTTGTTCTTTATACTTTACACTTTAAGTTTTATCCTTTATTCTTTTTCCTTTACGCTTTCTGCTTTTAGCTTTACTCTTTACGCCTTACGCTTTTTCATAATTTTGTAATCTCTTATTGATTGTAATCTTAAATCCATCTGATATAATACAATAGTAGTCATATATAATGTTTTTTGCAGAATCAGGAGGAAATAATGGGAAATCCAAAGAAGAAAAAACGAAAAAAACAAATAACAAAGGCCCAATTATTTCGAAGAGTCTTTTTCACATCTGTTCTTATATTCTCTTTTATAGCTTATGGAGTTTTTTATGGTATAAGCCTATTAGATAAAATGAATCAGGTGGAAATCCCTAAAACAAATGAAGATTTAGGAATTAAAGAAGATATCAGAGAAGAAAAAAATATAATCAATATAGCACTTCTGGGAATAGATAGGAGAAACCCAAATGAAAGGGGTCGATCTGACAGCATAATGATAGCTACCCTGGATAAAACACATAAAAAAATAAAACTTACATCCCTTATGCGAGATACCTATGTTGATATTCCGGGAAGGGGTAAGGATAAACTTAACCATGCCTATTCCTATGGCGGGCCAGAACTTATTATAAAAACTATAAATCAGAATTTTGATATGAATATCAGGGAATTTGCAGCAGTAGATTTTCAAGGATTTATAGAGATTATTGATATATTAGATGGGGTAGAAATAAATATTAAACCAAATGAAGTCAGTCATGTACCAGGCTCCAAATCTGGAACACAAATACTTAATGGAGAGCAGGCCTTAGCCTACTCTAGAATCAGAAAAACTGGTAATGGAGACTATGAAAGAACCGAGAGACAGAGAAGAATTTTGGAAAAGGTTATAAACAAGGGTCTCAGTGCTGGTATTGGCCAGTATCCTAAACTGTTGAATTCTATACTTCCCTTTGTTGATACAAGTCTATCCAATGCAGAGGCCTTAGCGCTGGGTACATCAACCATAACAAATGGTATCAAGGATATTGACCAATTTCGAGTACCAGTGGATAAGCACTTAAAACATCAAACCATAAACAAGGTTTTTTATATTATTCCCCAAACTATGGAGGATAATGTAGATATACTCCATAAATTTATCTATGATAATGAAAAATATAATGAAGACTAAAATAAGTTAGGCCTAGGCCTAACTTATTTTAAATTAACAATCTCTAAATCCAAAGACTGTAAGTATTCAATTATTCTAGGAAGTACCTTGACTGTTGGTTCAATTTCATGAAGGAGTATAATGGAGCCTGATGCCTGGTGTTTTTCTATCTTTTCCATTATCTTGTCCTCATTACGAACCTCCCAGTCCCTTGTATCTATATTCCACAGAACTATTTTGTAGCCATTATTATAGATAAAATTATCAATTTGCTTATTGCGAGAACCATAAGGTGGCCTAAAAAGTACAAGGTCCTTTTCTATCAGTTCTCCAATAGTAGCCATACTATCTAGGATTTCAGTCTTTCTTTTCCCCTCAGATACCTTAGTAAGTTGGGCATGGCTAACAGAGTGACTACCTATGGCATATCCTTCTTCATCAACATATTTTACTTCTTCAGCAAAATATGGAACTAACCTGCTTACAAAGAAAAAGGTGGCTGGTATATTGTATTCCTTCAGTATATCCACTATTTCCCTAGTATATTTTGAGGGACCATCATCAAAGGTTAAGGCAACCTTACCATCAGGAATCTTATAGTTAACAGTGTTTTCTAGTTCAAAATATTCCCTATTAGGTATTTCTTCCGGCTCTAAAATTTTTTCTTCAAAATCTTCTTCATAATTTTCTTCAGGGTCTACTTCTGGTTCCTCCAGACTATCTTCTTCAGTTTCAAGGACTTCTTGTTGAGAAATTTCTTGGCTGTCAATTGGTGCTGCTGAAACCTTCTGCTCCATCTTAATATCCCTTTGGAAGTATCCTGACAAATAACTTATTAGAATAAAGATTATCATACTAAATATAGGGACATAAACTAGACCAAGTCTATATTTGTGTTTTTTCAAGAATCTCCTATCATAGGGGTCTCTACCATGCTCCAAGGCATCCATTACCTTCTTAGATGGAGCTAGGGTAAAAATCCTTTTATCCAGTTCATTGATATTTTCACATTTCTTAATTTCCATTAAGCTATTTATAAAGTCCTGTGAAGCTAAAAAATAGATTGGCTCACTTTCGCCCAGATAAGTCTTGGTTACAAAACATAGCCTCTTTTCATTCCCAGGTGTAAAGGGAGTATAAAAAGATAATCTGTATTTGCTTTTTCCATCAAATTCTATAAGGTTTTCCAATAAACTACCCGTAAAATTATCAATTTCCCACAGGATTTCTGTCCGCCCCTTAAAATCCAGGTCAAGTGACAAAAAATATTTATTGCCTGTAGATCTTATCTCCTTTAATTGTAAAATCTTACCTTCATAAGCCAAGTCCCCACCCCCTTACATAAATGATTTTCAAAGAGAGTTTACTTATTCTTGGGGTTTACCTGTATTTATGGTCCTTATCCTATTAATTGCATCCCTAATATTCTGGTTATCTACAGGATTTGGTGTATATGTATTATTTGTAGCTGCGGGCTTTGCTTGTGATTGTGGTACTGGCTTTGCTGCTGCTTCTGACTTGCCAGCTCCAGGGCTTATTGTTCTTCCAGGCTTTATTGACATTCCTGGTTTTACAGGGTCTGGATTAGCCTTTGTCTCTTCTGATTCTTTTACCTGGCTACTTGTAGCTTCTTCCTTAGCTGAGGTTTTTGTAACAGGTGCTTCCTTTACTTCCTCTATCTTTGCATCTTCCTCTGACTTAGTAGGGAAGGTAAATGTCATCCTTTTAGTAAAGTCATCTATACTCTTCATTAGCTTATTCTTTTCCTCATTAACCCTATTATAATTATCTAGGTATTGTTGTTTTTCTATTTCTAAACTTCTGATTTTATCTTCCAACACGTTGATTTTTTGCATG
>CAZFIO010000122.1:0-5922 GCA_964519585.1 uncultured Tissierellaceae bacterium | reverse complement strand
ACAGATAGGCCATTTGTTCATGGCCTTAAATACAGCTTGGAGCAGGACAAGTATAGGGTAGAAGAATCAAAAACTGTAAATCAATTAATAGAAAAGTTAAGGTCTAAAGAATATGAAATGATTATAGTATCCTTAGATTATCCAGGTATAGATGGTTTAGACCTAGTAAAAAAAATAAGAGAGACAACCTATGATCCATTAATTGTCTTAAGCAATGAAGATGACAGCTTAAAAAAGATATTGTCTCTTGAATATGGTGCAGATGATATTCTTATTAAACCTATTAATATGCCAGAACTTATTGCAAGAATCAAGGTTATAAGAAGAAGGGAAAAGTATAAAAACATAAGTACAGACAATCATATTTTCCATATGAAAAATATAGTTATTAATTCCCTTAGAAGGAAAGTTAAAATAGGGGAAATTGAAATAGATTTAACAGGAAAGGAATTTGACTTATTTTATATTTTATCCACCCATCCAGGTAAGGTCTTTACCAGGGAAGAATTACTGGAGAAGGTATGGGGTTACAAATACTATGGCGATATAAGGACTGTGGATGTGCATGTAAGAAGGGTAAGGGAAAAAATTGAAAAAAAATTAAAGGATGCCCAATATATAATGACAAAATGGGGCGTAGGCTATTACTTTTCAAATATATAAAAGAGAAAAAAGGAGAATAAATTTATGGACGACTTAAAAAGGGACTTAGAAGAGAATTTCAGGAAGGGCACATTTTTAAATTTTGATAAGATGATAACACCAGCTATTATTAAGATTATTTTTATTATAGGAATTGCTTTAACAACCATAATAGGGCTAAGCATGGTTATAAGGGGTGCAGGTGCATATTTTGGCGGTGGTTTACTAGTAATTTTCGGCTTATTAACAATTATACTTGGTCCTATTTTTGTTAGGATTAATTGTGAACTAATGATTGTTTTATTTAAGATTCATGAATCCTTGGAAGAGATTAGAAGGAAATAGGCTTATAATTATATAGTCCTAAAGAGTTGGGGAATAGGGCTATATAATTTATAGAAGAAGAGGAGGAGATCATGATTAAAATTCCTACTTATTTAGAGGATTATTTAAATTATATGGAAACGATTAAGGGTTTATCTCCTAATACTGTAAGAGAATATTTTACGGATTTACGTACATTTCTAAGATTTTTGAAAATTAGGTTTAAGCTGGTGGATACATCTAGTCCTTTTAGGGAAATTACCATTGATGATATTGATATAGACCTAATAAAAAAGGTGAAATTACGGGACCTGCATGCATATATTTCCTATGTGGACAAGGACAGAGACAATGGAAATTATGCAAAGTCTAGGAAGGTTGCTTCTATTAAGTCTTTCTTTGAATATTTGCACAAAAAAGCTGACCTACTAGATAAGAATCCTGCACTTGATCTTGAAAGTCCTAAAATCGAATCAAGACATCCTGTTTACCTTAGCTTAGAACAATCAATTAATCTTTTAGAAAGTGTTTTAGAAAACAAAAATGAAGAATTAAGAAAAAGGGATTACGCTATAATCACCTTGTTTTTAAACTGTGGCCTAAGGCTATCAGAATTAACCAGCATAGATATAAATAAAATCAGAGACGATGATACAATCGATGTAATCGGCAAGGGAAACAAGGAAAGAACTATATTCTTAAATGATGCCTGTGTAGATGCCCTTAAGGATTATATGGGTGTAAGACCTAGAAATCCAAAAGACAAAGATGCCCTATTTATTTCTATGAAGGGAAATAGGATGAGTAACCGGGCTGTCCAACATATGATAGATAAGTACTTGGAGCAATCTGGCCTAGATACCAATATCTATTCTACCCACAAGTTACGTCATACGGCAGCTACCTTGATGTATAAGTATGGCAATGTGGATATTAGAGCCTTGCAAGAAATACTAGGGCACGAATCTGTAGCAACTACCCAAATTTATACCCATATAGATGATGGAAGATTAAGAGATGCTGTTAAAAGCAATCCTTTATCCCATATTAACAATAAGGATATCTAGATATTTTAATGGAGGTGTAAGAATGAAGATTGTAATCACAGATGATGCCAAAGATTTAATCTTAGGGACAGGAAAGAAGTCCATTACCATTTATTTAGAAGCCTTAAGTAGTTGCTGAGGACCTGCACATGAAATCTTTACAAGATTAAGGAAACCGGAGGTTTCTGAAGACTATAATTTATTTACTGTAGATGGGATCAATGTCTATTTATTTAAAAATGCTAAGCCAATTAAGGATAGTATTCTTATCCAACCAGCTAAATTTCCATCAGACCTACCCAACAAGGATTTTGATGTTTTAGGATTGAAGGTGTAAGTTTGAGGAATGGGTTTTCATATTTTCAAATATAAGGGGGAGATTATATGTGGTTAACCATAAGTACCATTGGCCTTGCTTTAGTTAGTTTATTATATATAGTAACAATCTATAGATATAAGCTATCTATTAAAGAAATCAGGAACTCTCTAGTTGAGATCAAGTCTGGAAATTTGCTTAAAGACCTACCTCAGGGCCTAAGCCGTGATTTTCAGGAATTAGCTGATCATATGAGGGATATTTTGATTGATAATAAAAAACTAATGGGGAGCATCCTTGCATCCTCTGAAAAAACAAAGGTTTATGTTGAAAATCTCCTTAAGGTATCAGGTGAAACTAATAAGTCAGCAGAGGAAATAGCAATAAGTGTTACTGAAATTGCCAAGGGGTTAGTAGATATTTCTGAATCTACCACCCATGCCATGGGCAACATGAATGAATTGATGGATTTTTCAGCACAAATTGAGGGATCATCTAAGAAAACCCTTGAAGACTCTAGAATTATGCAGGAGACCACAGAAACAAGTACCAAGAGGCTTTTAGGACTGATAAGCAGCATACAAGAAACTTCTAAGATTAATGAAGACCTATCAAATGAAGTAGTTGTTCTTGAAGGCTATGCCAACCAAATATCAGACATTGCAAGAGAGGTTACAGATATAAGTGAACAAACTAACCTTTTAGCTCTAAATGCTGCAATTGAGGCTGCTAGGGCAGGTGAACAGGGTAGGGGATTTGCTGTGGTAGCTGAAGAAGTTAGGAATTTGGCAGAACAATCAACAGAATCTGCCAAAAGGATTGATCAGCTTATAGAAACCATAGGTAAACAAATCCATCTAGTAGTGGAAACTATGAAAGAACAAGTTATTAAAGCTAGGGAAGATATTGAAATTGCAAACTCTTCTAAGGAAGACTTTGACAAGGTTTCAATAATAACCAATGAAACTGTAGAATCCTTTAGGGAAGTTGAAAGTTTAATAGAATTGCAGATAAGAAAGTCAGAGGAAATAGGAAAATTGATGGATCATATAGCTAGATCAGTAGAAAGTATATCTGCAGAGACTCAAGAAGTTTCAGCAGGTAGTGAGGAACAATCTGCAGCTATGGAGCAGGTCTTTGACTATATAGAAAATCTTGATGAAATGGCCAAGGAATTAAACAATAGTTTTATAGATTTTAAAAAGGGCTTATCTATCGGGGATGAATACAGGGATAGGCTTGCTAGTACCAATAAAATTATTTCTGACTTAGCAGGCAATAAAGACTTTCAAGAGGGAAATACTAATAGGATGCAATCAATCATTGAAAGTGTATCCAGCGAAAATCAATTTGTAGAACTATTATCTTTTATAGATTCAAAAGGAATACTTACTGCAACAGTTCCCAGTAAGTTTAATGGGGACAGGGTTGACCATAGAGAATACTTTAAAGAAGCAATGAAGGGTAGTCTATATGCTTCCGAGCCATACATTTCAGCTGCAACCAATGACTTTTCTATGGCCGTATCTACGCCTGTAAGAAATCCTTCTGGTAATATTATAGGTATAATATTGGCAGATATTAGTCTATAAAAAACAAATAGATTTAAAATCATAGGGAGGAGTTACTTTGTCTAATATGAATTTTACATCACAGGTTACTTTTTTGTATTTTGATGAATTAGAAGAAGCAAAACATTTTTTTAACCAAGTACTAGGCCTAGAAGTGGTATATGATCCAGGTTGGGCATGTATATGGAGGGTAGGAAAGGATTCTTTTATAGGTGGAGTAGATGTTAAAAGAGGATCCATAGAGGTAGAAAGCAGAGGTGGAGTTTTGATAAGTCTAACAGTGGATAATATAGAAGTAGCACTAGAAAACTTAAAGAAACACAAGGTTAATGATCTACCTGAAATAAAATATTTTGAAGAGATACAACTAAAATCTCTAATATTTACTGGACCGGAAGGCTATAAGTTTGAAATACAAGAATTTATAACTGAAGAGCAGAGAAAACTATTCTAGTCCCACACCAGTTAATATTAGAGTTAGAATAATTTATGGGGAGTTAATATATGGAAGGTTTTCATAATAAAATTGGAGTTATGGCAGGCACCTATGTAGATACTAAAATGGGTGTAGATTTTTTAAGGACAAAGGGACATGAAGCCTTGGGTTTGCCCTTATCAGTTAACCCAAAGGAACAAAGCAGGCTACAAATTTTGTCCAAAACTGAATTGTACAAGATGGTTGTAGATAAAATAAACCAGGCTAAGGCTAAAAAAATACAAGCTATCTTTGTCTATTGCAACTCCTTAAGTGCTGCTGTTAACATGGATAAGATAAGTAAGGAAGAAAACATAAGGATAATTACACCCTTTCATTTCTATGAAGACATAGGAGATACTTATTCAAGTCTCTTTATAATGGGAGCCAACGCCCAGTCATGTGAAAGGGTTGAGCAAGTCCTAGAAGCTTCTAATCCTAGCATAAGGTTGTGGAGTTTGTCTATATTAGCCCTAGTGGAAGCAATAGAAGAAGGAATAGATCCGGAAACAATATTTAAAAATCATGGATTAGATAAGATTTTAGATTTTGTCAAATGCAACAATATTGAGGCTATATTGTTAGCTTGTACTCACTTTCCTTATTTAGAGGAAACAATAAAAAGAAATACGGATACCTTAATTATTAATCCAGCTGAAGGTATGTATGCCAAACTAATTAAGCTTTTATTCGGGTAAAGTTGGTATTATTTGAATTACTATTTAGAAAACAAACTATCTTGTGGTGAAAGTTATCACAAAGGGAACTTGGTTTTTGTATGGGATGATGGAAGTCCAATTAAGCCTGATTATATTTCTAAGAACAAGTTATATACAGGGTTTGAACAGATTTGACAAAACCAATATAAATGCTATACTATAATAGTATATTTACAATGGGAGTAGGTGGTGGCTGGTGCTGCCTCTGGTCTTCAAATTAGATTTAGGGAAATCCTTAACACTTTAGTAAATATTATAATTCGTTACAAACGTTGAAAAACACAGGAACATCGCAATAAAAGAGAAAAATGAAAAAGAAGAAGAAAGAGAAAATAGAAAAATAGCGGTCAAAAATGGCAGTAAAACCACCTAGTTTTAGGTGGTCTTTTTATTTGGAAAGTAGGGAAGAAAGGCCAAGTTGCAAATTAATAAAAATTACCATTGGAGCCCTAGCCTGTCTATGAAATAAACAGTGAAGGTCTTATGTCAGGCTTAACTAAGAGAATGAGCATAGTGAAATTTGATTAGAAACAAGCTAGGGCTAAAATAGGCCCGTTTGACAGATGACTTGGATAATCAGGGATATTTGAAGTCTAATTACTAGAATAAGTTGATATTATTATAGGTGAATTATATACTTTATGTAAGAATATTTGGAAAGGTACTTGATAGTTGCAAAGGGAGATGCAAGATTCGGAAGGGGTGCTGGATATATGTTGATGATACATCTATCTATATTGAACACAGAAGATAAGCCCCTATTCTCTTATGCTGAAGTATCTTCCCAGGACTTCACAAAAATAATAGAAGGAATAATAAAAAATAAATT
>CAZFIO010000121.1:0-5990 GCA_964519585.1 uncultured Tissierellaceae bacterium | reverse complement strand
TTTTGTCCACATAAATACCTCCTTACATATTTTAAAATTTAGTCAATTATTATTAAGCTCTTGCAACCCGTGTATTTCTCTTATATAGATAATAATCTTCTTACGACCAATTGTCAAGATTTGTCAAGTAATTTACCAATTATTCTGTCTTTATGTTGCTTTATGTCCTTTTAGGTCATATTAAAAGAATATTTGAAATTGTAGATAAAAAGATATATACTTTAATGTGTGAACTTTAGCATTGCAAATAACTAAAGCATATTGTATAATTTAAAGAATTATATTAATAAATATTATATAAAAGACAAAAAGGAGGTAGTTAAATGGAAGGAAATAATCAAAGAGGTCAATGGAGTTCTAAGCTTGGCTTTATTTTAGCAGCAGCAGGTTCAGCAGTGGGCCTGGGTAATATTTGGCGATTCCCATATTTGACAGGAGAAAATGGTGGTAGTGCATTTATACTTATTTATTTAGGATTTGTAGTTGTAGTATGTCTTAGTGTCATGATAGCAGAATTTGCCATAGGAAGGCGAACTGGTCTTTCAGCAGTTGGGGCCTATAAAAGTTTTAGCCCCTCTTGGACCTTTGCAGGAGTCTTAGGAGTCCTTAGTGCCTTTTTAATTATGGGCTTTTATCCCGTAGTAGGGGGCTGGGCCCTGGCCTATATATTTAAATCCTTTACAGGCCTACTTAGTTCTACAGCTATAGGTGATGTATTTGGTCAATTTATAAGCAATCCTATCCAGCCATTAATTTGGATGGTAATCTATCTGGCAATTAATGTGGTCATAGTAGCAAGGGGGATTTCTGAAGGTATAGAAAAGGCTGGAAAGGTTCTAATGCCTACCCTGTTTGGCCTGCTCTTAATAATAATTGCAAGAAGTGTAACCCTGCCAGGTGCATCAGCAGGTATGGATTTTCTTCTTAAGCCAGACTTTTCCAAGGTCAACGGCCAAACCTATCTAGCAGCCTTGGGTCAGGCATTCTTCTCCTTGTCCCTAGGTATGGGCTGTATGATGACCTATGGCTCCTATTTAAAAAAAGATGAAAACCTAGTTAATAATGCCCTAATTGTTACCATGATGGATACAGGCTGTGCAATACTGGCTGGTTTAGCAATATTCCCTGCCCTCTTTGCCTTTGGCCTTGAACCAACTGAAGGACCAGGCCTTGTATTTGTAGTAGTTCCAACCCTTTTTAGCAAAATGGGTGCTTTAGGACTTATCCTATCAGTAATATTTTTTGTAGCTCTTACTGTGGCAGCACTTACCTCCTCTGTATCACTGCTTGAGGTAGTAGTAGCCTATCTAATAGATGAAAAGGGGATGACTAGAAAAAGCTCCGTAGGAATTTCAGGTGGAATCATGGTAGTTACATCTATACTAGCCTCCCTATCCATGGGCCTTATGTCAGAAGTAAAGATATTTGGAGTAGGTTTCTTCGACTTCTTTGACCTTCTGACAGACAAAATCTTCCTAGCTATAGGAGGAGCCCTACTGGCAGTTTTTGTAGGTTGGTTTGTAAAAAAAGAAGATTTGCTAGATGAGCTAACCAATGGAGGCACTTTAGAATTCAAGTTATTTAATGTATGGTATGTATTGATGAAATTTGTAATTCCTCTAGCCATAGTAGTAGTAGCAAGTATGGGATTAATCTCAATGGTTGAAAAAGGCCTACTTCCACTAATGCTCTTTGGAGTTGGAGTCATAGTAGTATCAGCAATATTTTCAAAGAAATTGTAGGAAAGCTGGACATAGAAAGGACCTTGGGGTTAAAATTACCCAAGGTCCTGATTTTTAATCTAAATGTTTGACTATCGCTTGACTATTGTTTGACTATCGCTTGACTATTGCTTGACTATCGCTTGACTATTGCCTGACTATCGCTTGACTATTGCCTGGTAATTGCTTGACTATTGTTAATTTATACTGCTATTGCCTGCCTAGAGATTCCCTCCATCATTTCTTCAATTACTTCATCCAAATTTTCCAGTAACTCTTCCAATTCTTCTACTGTAGTATCTGCCATGTGACCTATCCTGAAAGTTTTATCCTTTAAATCCCCATAACCATTGGAAATTTGGAAGCCTCTTTGGCCCAAAAGTTCATCTAGTAAATTAAAATCTAAATTCATAGTATTTTCTATAGTTGTCACTGTGTTGGACCTATAGCCTTCCTCTGTATATAGGGAAAAGTGTTTCATAGCCCAATTTCTTACCATCCTGCCCAGTTCTTCATGTCTCTTGTATCTATTTTCCAAACCCTCCTCCAAAATCTTATCCAATTGATAATCCATTGCATTCATCAAGGGAAGATTAGGTGTAGAAATATATTGGTAGTTAGTTTTATCTATGGTTTCATATAACTCTAGGAAATCTAAATAATATCCCCTAAAATCTATATCCCTAGCCCTTTCTATAGCCTTTTCAGATACAGATGCTACAGCCATTCCTGGAGGAAGTCCAAAGCATTTTTGTGATGATACTATACATACATCAATACCCAGCTTATCAACCTCTAGCTTTATTCCACCAACAGAAGAAACACCGTCTACCAGCCATATAACCTGAGGATACTTTTCTATTACCCTGGAGATTTCCTCCATAGGATTTGTAATCCCTGATGATGTTTCATTGTGGGTAATTGTTACTAAATCATATTTACCTGTGGAAAGAACCTTATCAACCATATCACCGCTTATAGGTTTACCCTTTTCAGGGATAAATAAATCTGCCTCCCTATCGTTGTGCAAAGCCATCTCATACCAAAGGGTTCCAAAGAATCCATTTGAAAATACAGCTGCACGTCTTTTAGTAAATGACCTTATGGCACCTTCCATTAAAGCTGTTCCTGAGGATGTGGATAAGATTATCCTATCCTTTGTATAAAAAATCTCCTGTAGTTTTTCACTTATTCCTCTTTGCAAGCCGGAGGCCGCCATGGTTCTGTGCCCTATTATTGAATTTGTCATTTGTGCTAATACATCATCCCTTACATTTACTGGTCCTGGTATAAATAATCTTTTACTCATGATTTGCCTCCTTGTTTTTTTATTAAAAAAGGCCTCTCATCCCTATACAAGGGACGAAAGGCCTAGCTTCCGTGTTACCACCCAATTTGACCATAAATCTTTGGATAGGAAATATGACTTTTTTTCTCATCATAATAAAAAAAGCCCCTCATCCCTATACAGGGACGAAAGACATCTTCCGCGTTACCACCCAAATTGATCCTATGATCCACTCTATACAGAATAACGGCTGCATCCGTCTTGCTTTAAACAAGCCCTCCCAGGTAGCTAAAGAAAAATCCCAATACTTACTCCCACCAAGTGTAAGCTCTCTGTAATTAGGAATATAATCTTCTTCCTCTTCGTCGGTTTATTGTATTAAAATTTATTATATAATATATATTTCAAAATTGCAAGCATTATTTTACTCTTCCAAGTATAATTTCATCATGCCTAGAAACTTCCTTCTCAATCCTATCAAGTTTATCAGAGTTTTGTTTATATCCATCAAATAAAATATCAAGTTTAGGCATAATTTCATGCTCAATTTTGGCATTTATATTCCTAATTTCATCTCTATTTTCCTGAATTAGACCTCTGTTTTCCTGAATTTCTCCCCTTAATTCCTTGAACCCTTCCTGCATTTCACCATACATCTTGGTCATAAATTCAAATAGTTGGTCATTACTGGTTTCCTTAGACATATTAAGCCCCCCAAGAATTTAACTTAATATCAGTATATCATAAATTTCAATATAGGAAATGAAAATTTTCTTTTAAGAGAATTTTCATTCCCTATTAATTTAGGTGATTTTATATTCTATGTCCTATCTAATTTCAATAATCCTTTTTTCAGAATAAATACCTCTTCCAGCAATTTTTACAGATATTGTTCCATCTTCTTCTTTTTTTGCAAAGGTCCTGCAAAATCCATCCTTGCCCATATCCTGCCCCTGTTCAATTAAAAATTCTGCTTCATTTAATTCTGGTCTCATATAATTTATGTAGTAGGCTCCTAATACCCCATTGGCTGTACCAGTTACAATATCTTCTGGACTACCTCCACCTGAAGCCGAAAAGTGTCTTGCATGTAGTAAGCAATCTTCATAGATTGTTTCCTGACAAAATAAATGCACTGATGTAAATGGACCTTTCTTTAAGATATACTGAAAGTCATCATTATGTGGTTGCATTTGCTTAAAGTAGGCTAGTTTTTTTATAGGAGTCACCAAGGTCCATAAGCCAGTATTTCCATATACAATTGGATAGCTATCGTCATAGGCCTCCTCTGGTAATTCTATAGCATTCATTAGATCTTTTACACTGCCCTCAAATGAGTCGAACCTGGCATTTGCCTGCTGCATTACTATCTCTTTTCTTTCTGCCTTATAGTTGCATTCTAGCAGACCAGCCCTTGTTTCAATAGATAAACTCCTATCTTCCTTCCAATTCAGCCTCTCTGCCAAGGCAATCAAGCTAGCAATGGTCCCATGGCCACACAAGTCAACCTCATATTGTGGTTTAAAATAACGGAGTCCATAATCAGCCTTTGGATTGTCTGAGCCTACTAGAAAGCAGGTTTCCCTGTAACCAGCCTCTTTTGCTATAGCCTGCATCATTTCATCACTTAAGTTATCACTATCAAAGCAAACCCCTGCTGGATTTCCTTTACCAGGTCTAGTAGAAAAAGCTTCATAACATAACACTTCCCTTTTCATCTGATATCTCCTTTCCACACTTGTATTTTAAAACTTGTTTTAGAAAATGGCACTGAAATCTCTTTCAGCGCCATTAAAAAATCTAAATATTGTTCTTTAATTAGTTTCTATGAAATTGCAACATCCCTAGTTCTAGCTTTTTGCATAACATAAACTAAAACTAAAAGTCCTATACCCACAATGTCACCAATTGTACCTGGGTCAACAAGTAGAAGACCTCCTGCAACAAGCATAATACGTTCGTAAATCCTACAATGTGTATGGAAGTAGTTGGTAAATCCTGTAGCTATACCAATCATACCAATTACAGCTGTAACAACTGCCTTCAATACCATTAATACAAATAATCCAGTAGCAAGGTTTTCAACATTGACAAGAACAAGTATAGGATTCAGTACCATCATATAGGGTACAATATAGGCTGCTATACCCAGCCGGGTTGCTTGGAAACCTGTCTTCATTGGTTCCCCTCCAGATATACCGGCACCTGCAAAGGCAGCCAGGGCAACTGGCGGAGTTATATCAGCAACTATACCGAAGTAAAATACAAACATATGAGCTGCAATTGGCGGAACACCTAGAAGTACCAGGGCTGGTGCTGAAATAGTTGCTTGAAGGATATAGTTTGCAGTAGTTGGAACACCCATTCCAAGTATTATGGAACTTATCATAGTAAAGACCATAGTAAGTAGTAAGCTTCCACCTGCTAACTTAACCAAACCATCAGCCATCTTCAATCCAAGACCTGTCATGGTTACTACACCTACGATGATACCAGCAGTACCACAAGTAACAGCAACTGCAATAGCACTACGAGCACTTTCATCTAAACATTCTATAAACATCTTTGCAAATTTTATAGGATCAAATCTTTTTTCCTCTTTGATAATATTTATAATCCAAATAACTATACATCCCATAATTCCATACATGGCAGCCTTCATAGCTGAACTTCCACTAATTAGCAAGGCAAATATAAGAATTACAGGTAGTAGCATATACCAGCCTTCTTTAAATAACTTCTTAGCATCTGGCCTTTTATCTTTAGAAAGCCCAAGTAAGCCATTTTTCAAGGCCTCGAAGTGAACATTGGTAAAGATACCAGTGAAATATAATAGGGCTGGTATAACAGCTGCCATAGCAACTGTACCATATGGAACCCCTACAAACTCTGTCATAATAAAGGCAGCAGCACCCATTATAGGTGGTATTATTTGGCCCCCAGTGGAGGCTGCCGCTTCAACAGCTCCGGAGAAGTTCCGA
>CAZFIO010000120.1:0-6094 GCA_964519585.1 uncultured Tissierellaceae bacterium | reverse complement strand
AATAAGACTAGGCCAAAAAATGTGCCAAATGCACCAGACTGGGTAGATGGTCTTATTAATTTAAGGGGAAATGTAGTCCCAACGATAAATCTTGCAAAACTTCTTAGACAAGAAGATGATTTGTGCTATAATAATATTATCATTATTAACAACCAAGATGAAAGAATAGGCATAATGATCAAGGATGTAATCGAAGTAATAGATATAGAAGATGAAAAGATAGAAAATATTAACCAAGATGCAGACTTTGCTATTGTGGGAATTGTAAGAATTAACGGAAAACTGGTAAACATCATAGATATGGATAGCTTATTATCTAAAAATGAGGGATAAAATTGAAGCAGGTATTGTCTCAACAAGAAATTGATTCTCTTTTAAATGCACTAACCACAGGGGAGATTGATCCTGTGGCAATTGAAGAGGAAACCAACAAGGTGAGGAATTATGACTTTAGGAGGCCCATTAAGCTTTCAAAAGAGTACATAAATACCCTCTATTTGATTCTGGAAAACTTTACAAAGATTGCAGACAATATACTATCCACCCAAATCAGGGCCAATGTAAGTATAAACCTAGCATCTCTTGAACAGATATCCTACGACGAGTTTATAAGATCTATACCTAGGTTCACCCTAGCAGCCATTTTTCACTCAGAAAATCTAGGTGGCAGCCAAATCATGGAGATAAATCCTCAACTCTGCCTGCAGGTTGTGGAAATCATGTGTGGTGGAGCTGAGGTAACAGGGGAGGATATGTCTAGTGACAAGGATGGATTTACAGATATTGAGCTAAGCATCCTGCAAGAGCTGGTGGAAAATCTCTTAAGGGCCTTTGAATCAGCCTGGAGTGAAATTATCCCCATAAAAACAGTCATAGATTCTATAGATACCAACCCACAGCTTACCCAAACCATGTCACCAAATGAACCTGTTGTATTATCCACATATACGGTAGAACTATACGGCAGTAAAAGCTTTATGAACATATGTATACCCTACAAGTCCTTTGAGCATATATTAGATAAGTTAAGCTTCAAAAGTTGGTTTGATTTTGATAAGGAAACAGAATCTGACAATAGAAATGTCCTTGGTGAAAAGATTAAAGCACTGGATGTAAACTTGGAGGTCCTTATGGGGAAGGCAGAACTTACAGTAAGTGACTTCCTAGACTTAGAAAAGGGAGATGTCTTTAAGCTAGACCTTAAAACTACAGATCCTCTAGAACTCTATATAGAGGACAAACCATATTTTTGGGTAAAACCAGGCCATATAAAGGATAAGTTCGGAGTAGAAATATTACAATATATAGAAGAGGGTGTTGAAGAATGAGTGAAAGCTTTTTATCCCAGGAAGAGATAGATTCCATACTTACAAAAAAGACCAATAAGACTGTAGATCAAATAGATGATTTAACAAAGGATCTTATAGGGGAAGTTGCAAATATTTCCATGTCTACAGCAGCTACAACCCTATCTTCTATATTAAATCATCAAGTATTGATAACTACCCCAAGAGTATCTATAGTACCCTTCCAACAAATAGTAGAAGAGTGCCAAGTCCCTAAGGTTGTAGCCAATGTTGAATTCAAGTCAGGTCTTACAGGAACCAATTTCCTTATGGTAGACATAAACGACTCTGCAGTAATTGCTGACCTGATGATGGGAGGGGATGGGACAAGTCCAAACCTAGAGTTAACAGAACTAGAATTTTCTGCCCTAGCTGAAGCCATGAATCAAATGATAGGATCAGCCTCCACTTCTATGGCCACTATGATAGGACAGCCTGTAGATATACAACCACCTACAATTTCCCTGTGGGATACTGAAAACAACCTTGATACATCCACTATGGATGTAAATGAACAAATATGTAAAATTGCCTTTGATCTAACAGTAGAAGGTTTAATTCAAAGTGAAATTATGCAAATTTACACACTGGATACAGTAAACAATATATCTGAAATAATGATGGGGCCCAGTACAGATGCTATGGTACATACAGAACAAACACCAGTAGAAGAATATTATGAGGAGCCGATACCAGAAGAAAACTACTATGAAGAGCCTGAATCTCCAGAAGAAGCTAGTCCAAGCCCAATAGTCAATAAGCCCCAAGAAAAGGTAGAAGTTCAAAAACCAGGTTTCCAGGCCCTAGATCCATCAGCCAGCAAGAAAGCACCCCCAAGAAACCTAGACCTTATTATGGATGTACCGCTAGAATTCTCAGTAGTATTAGGAAAGTCCAGGAAGACCATAAAGGAGGTCCTATCCTTTGGAACTGGATCCATAGTAGAGCTAAACAAACTTGCTGATGAGCCCTTGGAAATATTTGTAAATGGTAAGCTGATAGCCGAAGGGGAAGTAGTAGTTATAAATGAAAACTTTGGTATCCGTATAACAAATATACTAAGCAAAGAACAAAGATTAAGAAATTTATAAAAAAAGGCCTATTAAACTCTAAGAAAAACATCCGATATATTTACCAAGAGGTAATAGGAGTGATGGAAATGAAAATTAATAAAACCAATGAGTATGAAATACAAAGCAAATACTTGGAAAATCACAAGCAAAAAGAAAATCTAAACCCTAGGGATAGAAAGATTAAGGAAGATGAAAGGGATGTGGAAATTCATATCTCAAAATCCTCAAGGACCCTAATCAACAAAATCAATGAATCCAAGGAAGTTGGATTTAGTCAAAAGGTTGAAAATATAAGAAAAGCACTATTAGAAGGTAAGTACACTGTATCATCTGATGAAGTAGCAGACAAGATTTTAGAAACCATAGAAGGTCAGAAAGGCAGTGAATAAAATGAAGCAAAGCAAGGAATTAAAAAAACACCTAAGCTCAATTATAGAAATTTTAAATGAAGAGAAGACTGCCCTGATACAAGGAGATGGAAACAAGATTGTAGAAATAGTAGAAAGAAAAAACCACTATATAGAGACCATATCTGAATTTAAGGGTTTAAATTTACAAGAGGATAGGTCTATCATGGAGCTAATAAAGGAGATCGATTCTTTACAAGAGTTGAATCTCCTTTTAACTAATCAGGCCCTAAGCTTTCAAAATGCCCTACTAGAAAGCATATCAATAGGCCTAAGCACAGCATCCAACACCTATTCACAAAAAGGAAACTATGAGGGAACAAAAAATATTGGTCTAGTAGACCATTCTGTATAGGAGGGGAGATATATGTCAGGAATATTTACTTCATTAGGACTAGCATCAAAGGGACTATCAGCACAACAATCAGCACTACAAACAACTGCACATAATATTGCCAATGCCAATACAGAGGGCTACTCAAGGCAAAGGGTAGAGTTCAAGGCAGACCTTGCCTACAGCCTAGGAGGTGTAGGTCAGATAGGTACCGGTGTAAAGATGGAAAGCATTATAAGATTGGTAGATGACTATGTAAGCAGGCAAATCAGGCAGGAAAATGGAACCATGAATAAGTTTGCCATGAAGTCAGATGTACTGGAGCAACTGGAATATATCTTCAATGAGCCTTCAGACACTGGACTCAATTCCAACCTAGAAAAAATGTTTAACTCTTGGCAGGAACTAAGCAAGAATCCAGAAAGTACAAACTCAAAATCCATAGTAGTAGAAAATTCAAAAACCCTAGCAGATACCTTTAACCATATGATGAGGCAGATGGATAATCTTACTACTGAAACCATAGAAGGCTTAGAAAAAGAGGCCTATGACTTCAACCAAATCATAGACCAGCTTGAAAGCCTGAACGGTCAAATCTTCAATGTAGCAATCAAGGGAGAAATCCCCAATGACCTGCTGGACAAAAGAGACCTGCTCCTAAAAAACCTATCATCCATCACCAACTTTGAAGCAAACTTTGATAAGTATGGAAAGGTAGGAATAGAGATAGGTGGAACTGAAGTACTAGGAAAGAAACAAGAGTTGGAAATGAGTGTCATAACAGATATAAGAGAAAATGAAGATGGAGATAAGATTGTATATATTTCAAAGCAAGGGGATAGTTTGGCAACGGAGAAAGAAGTTGCTTTGGCTGACTTTATAGATATATCAGGGTTGGAAGAGGAAGACTTATTCCTTGGACAAGTCATCTTAAATAATCCTGATGTAGATTTTAAAGTTATTAAAGCTGAAGATAGCATTATAATCCCTAGCATAAGCAAGGGAAGAATAGATGGCAACTATGATGCTCTAAATGAAATAAAAGAAAGAAAAGATGATTTGGCTAAGTTTGCTGAAGACCTAGCTGAAGCCATAAATAGTGAGCATAATAAGGGTTATGTATCAGGTACGACTATAGATATTTTTGAATTTGATAAGGATACTGAAAGATTATCAGTAGTAGTAAAAGGTGAAGAAATTCGTGCAGGTGCAGAAGGATCAGCAGAAGGAGATGGCTCACTGGCCCTAGCTATAGCAGGACTAAAAAACAAAAAAAATGCTATAGGTGGAACCACAGTAGAAGGGGCCTATATAGACATAGTAACCAAGGTGGGTATATCTAGACAGCATGCCATCAGCAAGGTGGAAAACCAGGAAGTAGTTCTAGGCCACTTAGATATTCGTAGAGAATCCACATCAGGAGTAAACCTAGACGAAGAGTTTACCAACCTACTGAAATACTCTTCAGCCTTTGACGCAAATGCTAGGGTTATACAAACCCTATCAGAAATGCTAGATACATTGATTCATAGAACGGGGGTGTAGATTATGAGAATAACCAACAAAATGCTGACAGATAACTTTATAAAGAACCTATCAAAAAACCTTGGCCGTATGGACAAGTATCATAACCAGCTATCATCAGGGAAAGAGGTTTCAAAGCCTTCTGATAATCCCATGCTGGTATCAAAAATCATGTCCCTAAGAAACAACGTAATGCAAAACGAACAATACAACACAAATATAAGGGACACCATAGGCTGGGTAGAAACCCAGGATACAGCCCTAGGGGACCTGACAGGAACCCTAAACAGAATCAGGGATTTAATAATCTACGGCTCTAACGGTGCCCTATCAGAAACAGACAGGAATGCAATTAAAAATGAAGTAGAAGTAGAAGTAGATGGTATAGTAGATGTTCTAAACACAAACTTTGATGGAAGATATATTTTTGCTGGGCAAAAAACCATGTCAAAGCCCTTTGAAAATGTGGATGGAATGATTAAGTATAATGGCAATGACAAAAATATAGAAAGAGAAATCTCCAGTGGGGTAACCACGGAACTAATGACAAATGGTGGGGAAATAACTGGTAAGGGAACCGCTTCTCCAGATGAGTTAGGTGAATTTCTAGACAGCGTAATCCAAGCCCTAGCTGAGGGAAACACGGATGATTTATCAGGAAAGTTACTTGGAGAAATAGATGACCATATAGACAATGTTATAAGACTAAGGACAGGAGTAGGAGCAACCCACAACAGGCTGCTAGCATCAGAAGAAAGAAACAAGGCAGAAAACCTAAACTTAAACAAGCTCCTATCAGACAGAGAAGACATAGATATAGCAGAAAAATATATGGAATACTCAGTAATGGCAGTAGTCTACCAGGCATCATTATCAGTAGGAGCAAAAATCCTCCAACCAAGCTTGATGGACTATCTAAGATAAGATTTGAACAATAGCGGAACGATAGCAGAACAATTGCGGAACGATAGGGGAACAATAGTAGAACGGTAGCTGAACAATGGTTGAACAATTGTTTAACTACCGTTTTTGTTTCTTATATGTAGGAATGACAAGGAAAAAAAGATTTAGAGGAGTGCTTTTTCTCTGTCATTTAGAGGAGCCCCTTTCCTCTGTCATTCAGAGGAGCCCCTTTACCCTGTCATTCAGAGGAGCCCCTTTACCCTGTCATTCAGAGGAGCCCCTTTCCCTTGTCATTCAGAGGAGCCACTTCCCTCTGTCATTCAGAGGAGCGAAGCGACGAAGAATCCTATGCCCAAAAGCCAGACCCAGATTATTTACAAAAAAAAGAATAAGATTCCTCGTTACACTCGGAATGACAAGAAAAAAGATTCAGAGGGGCCCTTTCCCCTGTCATTCAGAGGAGCCCCCTTCCCCTGTCATTCAGAGGAGCGAAGCGACGAAGAATCC
>CAZFIO010000119.1:0-6120 GCA_964519585.1 uncultured Tissierellaceae bacterium | reverse complement strand
CTAGACAATCCAGAATTATTAAATGCTGATGCTTATGAAAATTGGATTATAAAGGTAGAACTAAGTGACAAATCTCAATTAGACGATTTAATGTCAAGTGAGGAATACGAAGAGTATTTAGCTAAGGAGGTTTAATCTATGTTTCCGTATATACCACATACACCAGAAGATGAACAATCTATGCTGGAAGCCATAGGTTATAATTCTGTTGAAGAATTGTTTCAAGACATACCTAAAGATGTGGCGCTAAACAGGGACTTAGATTTAAAACCTGCAATGTCTGAACTAGAAGTTATGTCTTACTTGACCAAAATGGCAAATAAAAATTGTTCCATAGATGAATTAACCTGTTTTTTAGGCGCAGGTGCCTATGATCACTATATACCATCTATAATTGATCATATTATTTCAAGAAGTGAATTTTATACTTCCTATACACCATATCAACCTGAGATAAGCCAGGGAACATTACAATATTTATTTGAGTATCAAACAATGATTGCAGACCTTACAGGAATGGATGTTTCCAATGCATCTCTTTATGATGGGGGAACAGCTATAGCAGAGGCAGCTCTTATGGCAGCTTCAGTAGCTAGGAAAAACGAACTAATTATTTCTAAAACTGTAAGGCCAGAATCTAGACAAATCTTAAAGACATATGCCCATATTCAAAATCTAAAAGTTATAGAGATTGATATGAAGGATGGGGTTACTGATTTGGAAGAGTTGGAAAAGCATGTAGGTGACAATACAGCTGCTGTAATTGTACAAAGTCCAAACTTCTTTGGTATTATTGAAGATTTAGAAGCTGCATCAGAAATAACCCATAAGGCTAAAAGGGCCGCTATGATTGCCTCTGTAGACCCAATCTCTTTAGGAATTCTAAAAAAACCTGCAGATCTAGGTGTAGATATAGTTGTTGGGGAAGGTCAGGCTGTGGGTATGCCACTTGCCTTTGGTGGACCCTATCTTGGGTTTATTGCAACCAACAAGAACTTTATGAGAAAGTTACCTGGAAGAATCGTAGGACAAACCGAGGATTTAGATGGTAAAAGATCCTTTGTATTAACCTTAACAGCAAGAGAGCAACATATTAGAAGGGAGAAAGCAACTTCAAATATCTGTTCAAACCAAGGTTTAAACACTCTTGCAGCGACTATCTATATGATTACTCTAGGTAAAGAAGGTCTTAGGGAGGTTGCCCTACAAAGCACGAAAAAGGCCCATTATGCTTATGAAAAACTTATAGAGTCTGGTAAGTATAAGCCTTTATTTGACAAGCCTTTCTTCAAGGAATTCGCTATTACATCTGATATAGATGCAGACAAAATAATCAAGGATTTAAGAGAAGAAAATATCATAGGTGGTTACCATCTGGGTATAGATTATCCTCAATACAAAAACAGCATCCTATATGCAGTGACTGAAAAGAGAACAAAAGAAGAAATCGATAAATTATCAACTGTATTGGAGGGGATCTAAGATGAGAGACTATGATAAATTAATATTTGAATTATCAAAGCCTGGTAGAAAAGCCTATAGACTTCCACCATTAGACGTTGAAGATAAATCTCTAGAAGATTTGATTCCTGAAGAATTTATAAACAAGGAAGATTTAAAACTACCAGAAGTAAATGAAGTAGAAGTAATCAGACATTTTACAAACCTTTCTGATAAAAACTATGGATTGGATACAGGTTTTTATCCACTTGGTTCTTGTACTATGAAATATAATCCAAAGATTAATGAAGATACTGCCAGGTTAAGTGGTTTTGCAAATGTTCATCCACTACAAAGGGAAGATTGTATACAAGGGTCCCTACAACTTATGTATGAGTTAGGCTTATCCTTAGCAGAAGTAGCTGGTATGGATAAGATGAGCTTGCAACCTGCAGCTGGTGCTCATGGGGAACTAGCTGGAATCATGGTAATCAAGGCCTATCATGAGAAAAATGGTGATACTCATAGGGATACAATCATAGTTCCTGACTCAGCTCATGGAACAAACCCAGCAACAGCAGCTATGGCAGGTTACAAAATCCTAGAAGTTAAATCAAATAAAAATGGTTTAGTAGATATAGAAGCACTTAGGGCAGCAGTTGGTGAAAACACAGCAGGCCTTATGCTTACTAATCCAAATACTCTTGGGCTATTTGAAAAGGATATTAAAGAAATGGCTCAAATAGTTCATGATGCTGGTGGGCAGCTTTACTATGACGGAGCCAATGCCAATGCTATCTTAGGTCATGCAAGAGCTGGGGATATGGGATTTGACGTTGTTCATTTCAATATCCATAAGACTTTCTCAACCCCTCATGGTGGAGGGGGACCAGGATCTGGACCTATAGGAGTTAAGAAACACCTAGCAGAATTCCTGCCAGTTCCTACGGTAGAAAAAGATGGAGACAGGTACTATCTAGACTATGACCATCCTGATTCTATAGGTAAGATTAAGGATTACTATGGACATTTTGGTATTCTGGTTAGGGCCTATACCTATATCTTGACCATGGGCAGGGACGGACTAAAGAAAGCATCAGAAATGGCTGTACTAAACGCAAACTATCTATTAAGTCAAGTTAAAGATGATTACAATCTACCAATAGATGGCCTATACAAGCATGAATTTGTATTGGCTGGCTTAAAGGGAGACTTGCTGGAAGCAACTACCTTAGATGTGGCTAAAAGACTACTTGACTATGGCTTCCATCCACCAACAGTATACTTCCCGCTAATTATCAGGGAGGCACTGATGATAGAGCCAACAGAGTCAGAAAGCAAGGAAACCTTGGATGATTTTGCTGAAGCCTTAAGAAAAATAGCAAAGGAATCCAGGGAAGATGTCCAAATACTCAAAGAAGCACCACATCATGCAGTAGTAAGAAGGCCAGATGAAACAATGGCTGCTAGGAATCCTGTTTTAAAGTATGAAGGGTAGGTGTAATATTGACTAAAAATATTGCAATAATCGGAGCAGGACCTGGAGGATATGAAACAGCCATAAGAGGAGCACAACTAGGAGCAAATATATATTTAATTGAAAACAGGGAAGTAGGGGGTACATGTCTCAACCGAGGCTGTATCCCTACAAAAACCTACTTTAAAAATGCTCAAATAATGAACTCCTTAAAAAGAGCTGATGAATTCGGTATAGAAGTTGAAGGCTACAAACTTGATGGTAAAGCCCTTCAAGAAAGGAAGGAAAAAGTTGTAGATACCCTGGTAACAGGGATAGAAAAACTTATATCCTCCTATAAAAATATTGAATTTATCCCAGGAACAGCTTCTATTAAAGATAAAAACACTGTAAGCATCGACTTACTAGCAGGTGGAAATAAAGAAATCACTGTTGATAATATAATTATAGCTTCAGGATCCAAACCTACTATGACAGAAACCCAAGGAATTGATTTAGAAGGTGTAATTACATCTGATGATTTATTGGAACTAGATATAATTCCGGAAAGTTTAATCGTTGTTGGTGGTGGGGTTATAGGCTTGGAGTTTGCCAGTATATATCAAGAGCTAGGTAGTCAGGTTACCTTACTGGCATCTAGGATACTGAAGGACATAGATAAGGAAATTTCCAGAAGACTGCCCATGTTCTTCAAGAAGCAAGGCATGGAAGTCTACACAGATATAAGGGCTAAGGAAATCCAAAGAGATGGAGACAAACTAAAAGTAATAGCCAAGTACAAAGATAAGGATCAGGAAGTTGAAGTTCTTGGGGATTATGTTTTAATTGCATCTGGAAGAGGGCCAGTTACCGAAGGCCTAAATCTAGACCAGGTAGGTATAGCCCATGATAGAAGTGGAATTCAAGTAAATGACAAATATGAAACAACAGTAGAGGGAATATTTGCTATAGGGGATGTAAACAATCTAGGTATACAGCTAGCCCATGTGGCATCGAATCAAGGTATATCTGTTGTAGAATCCCTAATGGGTGAAAACCCAGAGGTAAATCTAGATGTTTATCCAAGCTGTGTATTTACTCTGCCTGAAGTGGCTTTTGTAGGTATGACAGAGGATGAACTAAAGGAAAAAGGAGTTAATTTCAAATCAAGTAAATTTCTCTTTGCTGCCAATGGTAAGGCCTTGTCATTAGGTGAAACTGATGGATTTATAAAAGTCTTTTCATCAGAAGAGGACAACAAGGTTCTAGGGGTAACTATACTAGGACCAAGTGCCAATGACTTAATCCATGAGGGAGCCCTTGCTATAGCAAACGGTCTGGATGTAAGTGCAATAAATAGAACCATTATAGTTAGTTACCTGAGCAATATATGAAATTGAAGAATCCAATGTTTGAGGAGAGGAAGCAATAATACTTTGAGTTGTATCTCCATTTGGAAGCCATAAATAACTAACTGCATCAGGATTTCCACAATTTAATGAAAGGCTGAAAGGTGCACAGCTTGAAGAATCACTTCCCAAATTAAGAATTGGACTTTGAGCCACATTCAAATAAGCAGCAGTATCCCAAACGCAACCAAAATCATCAATTACACTTACGTTATAACGAATTAATCCAGAGGAGTCAATTATTGGAGTAATTACAACAGTATCATTAGAAAGATTATAATTATTTGCTCCTTCAACTACAACATTATCTAAAACTGATTGATAATCCCAAGTATTTATTCGTTTAAAATCTAAATTCCACCAGAATAAAAATCCATTATCATTTCCCCAGTAATCAGAAATTCTCAGTTTCCATTCTCCATTCATTGGACATCCAATAAGTGTACTGAAACCATTCAAATCAGGAGTTTCAAAGCCAGAAGCAGCACTTGTAGCATTTTGCACAGGAGTTTGGTAATATTTTGAGTGATTGATTGTATTGGAAGAGTCAATAGGCGAAGGCATATTACCAGAGATAACACCTCTTGCAGAATCTAAGTATTGATTTGAATAACAATAAGTCCAACCAGTGCCAGGAAGATTTGTTGGAGACATTTCACAACCTGAATTACCATAACCAGGTATTCCCATATTTGAACCACCAGTTTGATTGAAATGTTTCAGTATGGTTTTTTGCCCATTTGGACAATAAAGTTCAATTGAAAGATCTCCAACAAAGGAATGTTCCATATTAATACAAACACTTCTTAAATCATTAATAGAATCAAAAGTTTTGTCAGGAAAGAAATCATCAATGAAAATAGAGGTTTCCAAATAGAGAGAAGGACAATATGGACCATCAGGAATAAAAATAAGCGAATCGAATAATCCAGTAATACTTTCTTCTCTTTTAATTGAATCAATAATAATTGTAGAATTAGTGTCAGAACCAACATTCAACACAAAAGGAGTTCCAGAGCATATTTCAACAGGAGCTTTAACACTCTTTATTGGATTTTGAGTTATCCTGATAATAGTATTTATATTGTTTTCACTTATACAACCAGTTCCATTTTCATATATTAAATTAGTATCCAAAACAGTTAATTTTAACTCATAAGCCTTAGGCTTAGTCCATATTTTACCAACCATATTATTATAAGCAATGGAGTCAGTATCACCATCACCAAAATCCCAATAATAAATACAATTATTCATTGACTGATGATACTGATTATCATTATCAGGGAACTGAGGCTTGGCAACAAGAGCAATTAAATCACCCTCACAAAAATCAACAGTCCTGTAAGTACGGTAAGACCAGGTGCTATCCAAAGAAGAATAAACAGAATCGGTAATGGTTTTAATTAAATGATTGGAGATATTTCCCAGAGTGTCATATTTAACAAAAAACGTATCCAAATCAGCAATAACCCTTTGACAAGTGTCATTAGACTTACGATAAGAAAATGAATCAAATTTGCTTTGAGCAAAACTTCCAAAAGAAAGGAAGAAAAGGGAAATAGAGAATAATAAATGTTTCATATTTATTGTCATTTAATTTGTATGCAAAGTAACATATAATAAATGAAATAAAGAAACAAAAATGAGGCTAATTTTAAATAAGTTGGAATTTATTTATTTTTAAGTTTCTTATATGTGATATAGTCCGATAGGTTCCATTCTAATGGTTTTTGGGTTTGGTATCTCTCTAAGAAATCACTTTTCTTTAATTCTATCATTTCAAAATACTTCTCACTATCCCAAAAATAACTA
>CAZFIO010000118.1:0-6158 GCA_964519585.1 uncultured Tissierellaceae bacterium | reverse complement strand
TAGATCTGGAAAATCATATAAGGCCTTCTTTAGCAAGTCATAATCAAGGTTTAAAAATTCACTAATATAGGATGACAAGATATCAAGGGGTTTGTCAAGATCCCCTTCTTCTCCTTTGTTTATAAAACCATTTATAGCATCAAAGTTATGAAAATCAATATAAGGCCTTGATTTCATACCCGTGCTATCAGCCCTAGTTATAATATCGGTGAATTTGTTGATTTGTTTGCTAGTAATTTCTATAGGATAGCCTATATCATGGCATAAGGATGCTAGACCCCACTCAAAGAAAAACATTTCTTTCAAGTTTCTTTCTAGGGAATCTACTTGAAGTTTTTTATAGTCCCTATAGGTCTCCTGAAACTTAGGGTTTCTTGAATAAATAGACAGTCCTAGAAGAAAAACATTTACAGAATGAACAAAGTGATCCCTTTGTTTGTCTATAAGAGTAGAAGCATTTTCTTCATAGTCCTTAAGTACATCCAGTAAATCAACAAAGTTTAACTCTTGACTTGTTTTAAGTTTATAGCAGTCGAAAAACATCTCATAGACCGCCATAGCCTTGTCCTTGTTTTCCTCCTTCTGAAACTCCAAAATTGATTCTTTTAAATATAGGGTGTAGAAGTGTTGGTTTTTTAAATCCTCTGATAAGGTGAATTGTGTAAAAAATGAATTGATATAGTCTAGCATAGTCTATAACCTCCTTAAGTCTAAAATAAATCTTTCTGCTTCTTTAATATTGTATTCTTGTGAAGAGGATACAGATCCTAGTTGTCCCTCTAAAAGATTCAAATCATCCCAGGACGCCAGGCATAGGTGCTTTCTTTCCTGGGGTCTCTTTTTTATCATATTAGCCCTTTCATCCCTGCTTAACTCTTCTAATAATAGGGGCTTCCAATCCCTAGTCACATGAAGGGCGCACCATCTATAGTGTTCATACATGGCCAGTTTTAAAGCTAGGCTCTCAAGGTTTTCATCTATCTTGCTTGAGTCTACCTTATCCAATAAGACTTTTTTATTAAATTCATCATAGGCTGCTGCAAGATTTGATTCCTTGGTAAAGTTATTTAAATCCTTATAGGCCTGTCCATCTTCTATCTTCATAATTTCCTTGTATCTTTCATGATATTTCCTGGCTATCTTTTCATGTTTTCTATCTATAAGAGTCTCCTGGGAAAATACCTTGTTTGATATATTGACTATATTTATATATGGATAGTCAGTGTAAATGTTGATACTTGTATTTTCTATATTTGCAACCCTGCTATTGGCAAAAACAATAATTTGGGGTTGACTACTTATATTTTCTTTCTTAATATGTTCAATCAGGGATATGGCAATCTTTATATTTTCCTCGTCATCATCACTTGCTATAAAAATCATCTCATACTTATGTAGATTTTCTTTTAAAATATCCAGGGTCTCCTTAGACCTTAAGCATCCCCTATACTCCTCATAGTTTACCTTGCTTTTAAAGTAGGAAGAATTCTCCATGAAATAATCATTGGAGTCCTCATGATTTTCTATAAATATATGAACATTAAACTTGTTTTCCTCCAGTTTTTCATTTAGAAACCTGCTATTTTCATAGGACATAAGCATTAGTTCCATACCAATCTCACCATAGCCAACTATAGCTATATGTATATCCTTCTTTAAAAGTGCAAAACCATCTAGGTCATAAGCCATCTTTCCATTTCTCTTTAGTATATCTATAAAATGTGATGACCTAGCCAATACATCATCTCTAGTAACACTAACAGAAGAATTGATATTTAATATATCCTTAGCCAGTAGGTTTGGCTTGGAAACAAAGTAAGAATCCAGGTGAGTTTTTAAGTCTGTAAAACGTAAATGTTCATTGTCAGTTAGAACAGTAAACTTAATATTTTCTTTCTTTTCATCCTTTATCTTGTCAAATATGCTTAGTAGATTTATATTTTTATCTTCATCATCAAATATAAGTATACCTATATACTCCTTTTTCTTCTTAATATTTGGAAGGAACCACTTATCTATATCTCCCAGAGGTTTTAGCAAGACCCTATCTGGTGAACTTAGCTTGTCTAGGTCAAGGTCATCCACAAACCAAATAAGAGTAGACCTCTTGTCCCTCTTCCTAATACTATTAATTAACTCCAGGGCATTGTCCTCATCTCCAGCAAGAAAATAGACCTTGTTTTGAAAATGCAGGCTTATATTCATTTTTAATCTATTAATTTGATCCTTAAGAAAGGTCATCAATAAAAACTGGGCAGTGTAGAAAGAAGAGAATACTACTATAAGCCATACTTGAAGCATAACTAGACCAGAGGGACCAAATAAGTGGAAAATATCCTCATAGTAAAGAAATTCCTTTGAAAAGCCCATAGACCTAATAGTTAGGTAAAAAGCTTGCAGAAGTAAAAAAATAGTGTTAGTAAAGTTAGGGTTATCTTCTAATTTAAGTCCAAAAAGTATGAACATAGACAGAAGGAAACAAAAATTGTAGACCCATATAATATCTTTTAGGTTTTTTGTCTTTTTTCTTGCCTTATTAAAAAAATATATTAATGAGAATAAAAGGATATAAATAAAAAGTAGCATATGGTCTCTCCTTAAAGGTTTTTAAAGACTTACTACAATAGTATACCAGAAAATTGGACATTTTTTCTAATAAATTTAAGCCCCTTTAACCTAAAAATATATTAGGTATAAAAGGGGTTATCTGCTCAATATGAATTGGTTTAGTGTTTGGAAATTCTTACTAAAACATTGATAAACACATACTCTCTATATAATTCCTTCTAGTAATAAGCCCTAACCACTCTTTTGGAATAGCTTCATATCCATATTTAAGTCCAGCCAAGCCCCCTACTACAGCCGCAGTAGTATCTGTATCCCTACCTAGATTTACTGCCTTAAGGACACAGGATTTGTAGTCATGAGTATTTAAGAGGCACCATATAGCAACTTCCAAGGTATCCACTACATAGCCACCACTTTTAATCTCTTCTTCAGCTAAATCTGCAAATCCTTCATCTATGATCCTAGAGTAGTAGGACAGGTCCCCTATATATTCCTTATGTCTTTTATAGTATTCCATAGCCTTGGATATGCCTGATTTTACTGCCCTATCTGGGTCTATATTCTTCATTAAAAAGAAGGCTATAGAAATATAAATCCCACAGGCAATATGTGATCTTTTATGTCTATGGGTTAGGGAAGAAATATTATGAATTACCTGAAAGGCCTCATCCTTGTCCAAAAAGTTATCCCCATGTTCAGCTTGTAGATAAAATAATATAGGTAAAATCCTCATAAGAGAACCATTGCCATTGTCGTATTCTGTAATTCCTCCTGCTTCAAGTGGAGGGGTTCCTTCCATATACCTAGCTAGGGCCTTCCTAGTCCCTATTCCTACATCAAAAACTTGCCCATGTGGTGTATAGTCCCCATGGTTAAACCAGGCTATAAACTTGTCCATAATATCCTTATAGTCAAGGCCACCCTGCAAACTGTCCAATAGACAGAGGGTCATACTAGAATCATCAGACCAAGAGCCTGGCGGCAAATTGTAAGTACCATAGCCCCTCATATCCTTGACAGGGTTCCTCCTTAAACTCTCCCTGTCAGTAAACTCCACAGGAACCCCCAGGGCATCCCCAACCACTAGGCCCATAATTCCATTTAAAATTGGATTGTTCACGGTATCAGCTTCCTTTCGGTTTTTATATATGTTTTATCTCCCAAACTTATAATCTCAAAATAAGAAACTTGACTAATTATATTCTACATTGGATCCACACTTATCGCAAAATCTTGATTCCACAGGCAACTTATTTCCACAATTCCTGCAAAACTTATATTTAATCTTTTCTTCTCTGTTTTTATCGTCTTCTTGTTTTCCCTCTTCTATAGCCTCAGGCCCTTTTATACTTGCACCAGGCATTCCCAAAGTTATATTTTCAAGCCTAAATCCCTTTAAACTCTTAAAATCTATTCCAAAATTCAATCCTAATTCATCAAGTTCCCCATCTAAGTTAGCACTATTTGGATACTTCCACTCCTCATCTCTAAATTCCTCATCATGATCCCATAGACCATATGCATGAAGTAACTCATGATATATTATATATTTTACTGCCTCCCTAGAGATGTTTGGAGAGCTTAACAAGGGATTGATGAATATACTATGACTGTCATCAGGAAACTTATAGCATATACCAAACCAACTCTTATATATCTTTTTACTCCAACTTATTCCATTAAGATTTAAATTTCTTAACTTAGGATATTCCTCGATTACCTCAGAATACAACTCGTCTATATCATAATACCCTTCTACAACCTTATAATCTTCCCTGTCATCAATCATTATTATCTCTGCATCTTTGTACTCCCCTAGGCTGTCAAGTACCGTCCTTTTAAAGGCATAGAAGGTTTTATATAAATTTTCTAAAATAGGATGTTTATCATAATAATCTTTTAGCTAATATTCATAGGCTTTATCATCTTCTACTACTTCAACCATTTGCTTAGCAATGATTTTGGGGTCAAATAATTTTCTTTGTTCAAATGTATAATATGCTGGCATTTCTTTTTCATCTTTAATATGTTCTAATATCATCCTCATTTCATTAATGTCTGGCTTTACATGTGAATCTTTAAACATATTATTAATTATCTCATCTATTTGTAGGTTACCATATATTACAATTTCCATGGAATCCTCTAATAATTGATATCCAAGTAACTGATCATCATAAACAGTAATACTGTAGTCTCTTTCATTTTCTTCATCAAAGACTGCATACCAACCATCAGGAATAATATCAGCATGTTCCTTAGATATAATATTGACCCTCATTGCATTGTATAATTTTTCTAGAATCTCTTGGATATTTGCATCTATAACTAGCTCTTTAGTCTTCGCTTCAATATCAGTCCCTGTTCCTATATCTGGCCCAATCGAAGGTGTTTCAATAATACCACCTGTAACAAATTCTGGTTTCATCCAAAAATTGATCTTCTCCCATTTGTCATGGAAACTTACTATATAAACATTTTCTGTTCCTTTTGCAGCTAATCCCCTGAGACCTCTACCGACCATCTGCATTAGCATAGAATCACTATTTGTTTCCCTAGTTAAAAATACAGTTTGGATATCTGGTACATCGGTTCCTTCCGTTAACATTTGAACATTTATTAATACGTCAAACTTATTTGCCTTGAAGTTTTTAATTACTTCTTGTGAATCCTTACGATTAGAAATGGCATAATCAGAGTCAATTCCTGCTTCACTAAAAAGTTCATTTAACTTCTCAGCATGTAGCTGGTTAATAGCAAATATCAATGTTTTTCCATACTTCTTTTTATTATTTAAATATTCCCTTAATATGATCTGGTTCCTGATTTGCGACTTAGCAAGTTTTGTTTTAAGTTCTTCTGTTAATTCATGGAACTTATTAAAATGCTCTATATCTTCTTTTGATATTTTAAACTCAACTTCTCCATTAATCTCTGTTTGTATATATTTATAGTAGGGTATTGATAGAAATCCTGTTTTTATTAAATAATCAAGTTCTATTTCATATACATAATTATATTTCACTAGGTTCTTTTCTTTATCTAGGCATTCCTTAGCCTTGAAAAGCTTGTTTAATTCAATTGTTTCCTTTTCACTCATTCTAATAGGGGTGGCTGTTAAGCCTAAAAGAATTCTATTTGGGTTTATTTTATCTATCCTTTCCAATACCTTCTTATAGGATGGCATAGTTGCATGATGCCCCTCATCTATTACAACTATTAGTTTCCTTTCTCCAGGCTTCCCTAGCATCCTCCTTATAAATCTCATGCCCTTTTTACTTGCGGCTGAGTATATACTACATATATTTATATCTTGCCTTGACATTTGACTCATGGAGAAATGTTTTGCGCTCCCTGAAGCAGCCCTCATGTTTATAGATTTTATTCCATAGGGTTCCAAATCTCCTAGTCTATTTTTAAACTCATAAAGGGTCTGATCTATTAATTCCTGTCTATGTACAAGCCAAAGAATCCTATATCCATTAGCAACTCCTGTATTCAAAAGCCAACTAACGGTAGTAAAGGTCTTGCCACTTCCCTCTCGTGTCAAGGGTATGATAGAAAATACTTGTAAATTATAAATCTAAAAA
>CAZFIO010000117.1:0-6160 GCA_964519585.1 uncultured Tissierellaceae bacterium | reverse complement strand
AAACTCCTATAATGACAGGACAAAGGAAACAATTAGGGAAGGAATTATAAAAAGATATGGGGAGGAAAAGCTGGAGGAAGTATTGAACAAACCTCTAGACTCAGTAATTCATCCCTTTGATGGTAAAAATGAAATGTATATATCTGGATCTACGGATGTAGGTGATGTTTCCTATGCTACTCCTACTATTAATCTTAATGTGGCAACTGCCTGTATAGGAAATGTTGGCCACACCTGGCAGATGACGGGGCAAGCAGGAAGTCAACTAGCCCACAAGGGTCTTCTAACAGCAGCAAGGGCTATGGCCCTAGGAGCTATCTATACAATGGAAAGACCAGATTTAATAGATAAGGCAAAAGCCCTAGTAAAAAAACAAAATGGTGGATCTTACCAATGTCCCCTACCGGATGAAGTAGAACCACCATTAGGAAAATATTAAATTAAGAGGGGTTTGGGGTGACCCAAACCTTGCCCGTGTTAAGGTGCGAAGCCTTTAAAGGTTTGTTTTATACAAGTTTCTAGCATGACTTCTGGATTTGGGAAATCACTATCTAGGACTTGTTTTGTTATTCCCAAAATTATGAGGCGAAATACTTGAAAATCAAACTTTTGTAAATATCCTTCCTCAATACACTTATCAAATAGTTCATGGGTAAAGCTCCAATTGTCCTCTATATAATGAATAAACCTTTCATAGGGTCTTGTAAAATCACTCTTCATCATTATAGCTTTATGGTAGTCTATATCCTTCACATCAGGAAAGGCACAGGTAACTTTTACAAGCTTTTCCAGGCTATTATATTCTGTATTTTCACCTATAGCCAAGAGTTTATCCTCTATACCCTTGAATATAGCCTCAACTATAAGCATTAGCAAATCTTCCTTATTCCCGTATTCCTTATATATGGTTTTTTTACTAATTTTCATTTTTTTTGCCACCTGATCCATGGTAAAACCACTACCCTCTGCTTCAAAAAGGTCTAGTACTGTCTTTATCAATATTTTTTTCTGATCCATTTTCACACTAATTTCTTCATTTTCTTTCTATAGCTTCATTAAATACTAGACTATAGCTATGGTCACCATAGCTTAAGTTTATTTCCTTTGGCTTTCTTTCAACCCTAGCATAGGGAGATTCTAAACGTTGATATTGGGTATTGACTAGCTCTTCATTCACCCTATAATCGCCCTTATATTTTAGAGAAATATTTTTATAATTACATAGAGAACCACTGACTTGCAAGTCATACCTCATGGCTTCATTTATATAGTCAGCAAATGAGCCTGCATTTTTGGAAGTTTCTAACTCACAAACCCATACTGTAAATTTCCCTCTTTGAATTAGCTCTTCACCATTTACAACTTCTATTGGCTGGGAGCCAATCAACTGTATATAAGTGTTGTCAATTCGGGCAAATACCCTCTTATCCAAAAATCTTACTTCATCGAATTTATCCCTAGGGAAGTAGGCATGGGTAAAGAATTGCCGGTTTCTTTCTAAAAACCCCTTCCTTTGGTCTAGCTTATAGGTACTTATATGGATACTTTTCTCCTGGATACTATCTGGTAAAATTCCGTTACCCACCCAGTAGTCTGGTGAAAAATTCCTAGCATTGTCATCAAACATGGGGGCTCCAGGATGGGTGGTAAAGACATTTATATTATTTGGCAAAGCTGCATGCCAGATATGCTGCTGGTCCCCAAATTCTCCTGGATGATACCTCATAGATGTGGACAGCATATAGTCCGCTGTTTTATAAGTGTAATTATTGCTTCTTTGTATGGCTACTCCCTGGGTAGAGGGGTTTAGGATCTTTACCAGCAGGGGAAGTAGTCCTAGTCTTCTTAGGATTTTATAGTTAATCATCTTTAGGTCCTTTAAAAACACATTGTTATGCATATTATAGGCATTAAACATATCCATAGTCATATTGATTGATTCTACATTTGTAAAGGCTTCCATTTGCCATAGATAGGCCCCGGCAACATCCATATCCTCCATGCCTAGTTCCTTGGATACTTCCTTAAGTGATAGGCCCATGGAATCTTTTATAATCCCAGGGTTTTTATCCTTAGCAATTAATTTAATTATCTAGGGTACCTGATACCTCATGGTTAGAAAGACTACAGATGAAATTCTTTCATAATCATAATCAAAAAAGTCATCATCAAAGGCCCACTTATATAATTGTAGGGTATCTTGAGCTTGGCCATCTTTCTTTTGCTTTTCATAGCATCTACCAGAAGTTGAGGAGAAATAACTTTGAAAACTATAAAGCGCTAGGTCAAGAAATAATAAGTCCAAAATTATCCTAGCTTTTTCCCTTATCTCAGGATTTTCAGCATAATCTACCAGCAGTACTAGGGGGGCTATGTCCTCTTCATAGTAGGTGTTTGAATGCCACTCAATAAAGCCATATAACCATTTATGTTCTAGCCATTGTAGTATCCTACCTTCTGCTTTAGCCTTATGCTCTAACCCTGTCATACCATTATTTGTAAATATCTCCTCAGGCATAAGTTGGCCTGCAAGATATTCACAGGTATGAAATATGATCTGATGGTTTTCAGACCAATAACACATAGGGTCCTCACCTGGTTCATCCATCCAGTATTTAAAATCCAATAGACAGTTTTTTATCCGTTCTTGCATAGGTGTTGATAGGAAGCTTTTGTATTCATACAAGGTTTTAATAAGAACAACTACCCTAAAATCAGCACAATCATACCTGGCATCTACAAATTTACATAGGCTTTCAATTTCTTCCTCATTAATTTCCTTTCCTAGACTTAGATCATAAATCCCCTTAAAGGATTTTGCACCCATTTTTATAGTCATATTTATATCCTTATCTGACATATGATTACCTCCCCAATTCCATAATATAAGAATTATATATCAAGCATAAGTTTATAATAGTTAAGCCCCGCAAAGAAAAGACCAGCTAGACCATAAGACCAGTCATTAGACTTTTGAAAGCTATACTGAAGTTTATAGCCAAGCCTAGGTATCAATTGCATAGCGATAGATGGGCCTGAAATATAGGGCATACTAAGTAAACCATCCCTATAGCGCAAATCGTCCACAACTGCCTTTAGGGCTTTTAAGGCTGGTTCTCTATAGCTTTCATCTATATATCCACACCTGACACCATGGAGCCAACCAGACGCTACCAAGGCAGTTGCACTACTTTCCTTAGGACTTTCCCCTGGCCTATTTAAGAGGGATTCAAAGTATCCATCAACCCGCTGATATTTCCTTATAGCCCCACTAACCTCCTGTAGAATTTCAATACTTATATCCCTTTCAGGCCCCTTATCCAGATTATCTATAAGCATAGGCATAGCAGATATGACCCAGGCATTTCCACGACCCCAGTACAGTTTTTTCGGATATTTTCTTTGTGACTTAACCCAATAACTGTGGACAAAAAGTTTATCTTCAGGATCCTGCAGATATTTCTTAAAGAGTCCAGGCTGGCTTTTAGCAAAGTCCATTAACCATTCCATATTTTGTTCCCTAGCATAAAGACTTGTAAACACCCCATACATCATTATAGAATCAACCCAAATACTCTTAGGGTAGAATCTCCCTTCCAGTGAAAAACCCAGATGGTTGGGCATATTATCAATAACCTTTTCTGTATTTTTAATATAGTCAAGACCCCTATCTGTAATCTTACTATAAGACATTTCCGGAAATTTCTTTTGTAAATAGTAGCTTGCCAGTACTGGTGCAAGTTTATCAGATTGGTTGACTTTGATTCCCTTTTCAATATGATAATCAACAAATTTTTTTATATAATTAGTAAACCTATCTTCATTTAGTGTCTCATCAATTTGGCCCAAAGAATGCATAAGTAGGGCCTCACCCCACATCCATGGCAACTTCTCAGGAGCCAATCTTTTGCAAGAAGCATCAGCCAGTTCCAATATAGTGTCAAATATCTTATCCATCTTTTCCCCTCTCTTTCAGGCTTAATATAGGAAACCTATTTATATTAGTGTGGTTTTAAGTTTTTGAATATCCTCTTCTGAAACTTCTTTTTCTGACTGGCCATTAATAAATTTGTTGTATTCCAAAAGTTCCCCATGTACTTCAGGAGTGAGAGGATATTTCTTGGCTAGTAATATTGCAAGTAAAAGTAGGAGGCCTGGAAATACAAAAACTACAATACGAAGGCCTAGTATAAAGGAAGCCGGCTGATTAAAGGACTTTGTAGATTTTATAGTTGAATTGTTATGAAAATCATAAGCCTTTGAAACACCTAAGTCCTTCTCAACTACAATAGATAGCTGGTCATTATTCTTATCTTTCATTTCCACATGGTTATCATAAAAAACATAATCCATTTGAAGATCAGAAAGAAATGTAACCTCTTCTTTATCTATATCTATAAGGAGATCTTGTATACCATCATTTTCAACATCTATAAGAACCTGTCCCTGGGGATTAATCTCAACGAAAGAATCCACTGGTACAATTACATCTCCAGGCAAAATATAGCCTGAAAATTGAAGCATAAGTGCAACTAGCCAAATACCAATTGCAGAAGAAAACTTCCTTAGAAAGGTCATAAAACCAGCAAAGGCCCCACTACGCCTTTCCCCAAAGGCTAGTTCAGATATATCTGTTACATCAGGATACATCATCCAGGGCATAACTATACAGGCAATCAAACCAAGGCCTACAACAAAAGCTATAATAAACATACTATAGACAGGCCAGTTTTGATTATAAAGGCCAAGGACAAAGGCCCCAAGGATAAATATACTAGCTCCTAAAATAAAAGTTTTTGCCTTTCCAATTTTTTCAGATAAAATTACAACAAAGGCCAAGGCAAGTATTTGTGTAATCAACATAGTACCAAGAACTAATTCCAATAAATCCTCTCTACCAATTAAGTAGGTCATATAATAAGTAAAGACTGCACTAACCACATCCATAACAAAGAAGGCAGCAAGATACATTCCAATTAAAATCCTATAGGTTTTAATCTTAAAGGGTGAAATTGTTTTCTTTAGGGAAAAACTTGTTTTTTCTTTAGGTACAGGCATACGCTCCTGACATAAAAAGAAAATAGCTAAAAAGGGAAAGGCATAAAAGAGACTGAAAATAAGGCCCATAAGTATGTATCCTGTTTTTTCAGGAAACATACCAACAATAACCATTGGTAAGACTGCACCTATAAGGGAAGACAATTGTGAAAAAAACAAGCGGGCACCATTGACCCTACCTCTTTCTCTTACATCTTGACTTATTTCACTAGAAAAAGCTGTATATGGAACCATAACAATTGTAGATACAGTTGAGTAGAAAAGATAGGAAAAAACTACAAAGGCAAACTTTAAGCCCTGACTGGTAAAGTTTGGAGCATACCATAGGAGGGTAAAGGCGATTAAAATTAAGAAAAAGCCTGCCAGGAGATAGGGCTTCCTTCTACCATGCTTACCACGAGTATTGTCACTGATTGAACCCATAATAGGGTCACTTACGGCATCCCAAATCTTTGATATCAAGATAACAGTACCTGCTAAAATAGGGTTAATTCTTACCACATCTGTTAAGAATCTTAAATAGAAGAAGCCGATTACCAATTGAGCTCCGCCGCCAAACAAGTCACCACTCCCAAAGACAAACATTTCTAATTTAGACATTTTTTTAGAAGTATCCACATTTTCCCCTCCAATTGATTTGATATATATCTTATATCCTTAGATCAACATGGAAACTAAAGGTTGTATAGTAGTTTCCAAGAAAAAAATAATTACTTACAAAAAAAGGAATACTTTTTGACTTATGTCATTGACATATGTCAAAAACAATGTTAATTTAATAGTGTAAGGTATTTTTTTCACAAACATTGTTAAATACCTAACGAATAATATGAAGGGGGATTACATTATGAGAGGTAAAAGATTTTTAAGTTTTTTATTAGTACTTATTTTACTGATGTCTTTTGTCACTGGCTGTAAACCAGAAGAGGCTCCTAATGGAGGAGAGGAACCACCAGTTTCCAATGGAGGAGAAGAACCAGATGATAAGGGCGATGAACTGGTAGCTGAAGAGGTGCTTTTAAAGGCTTCAGAAGACATAATGAAAAATCTACCAGATGACAACTACATCATAGCACCTGATGTTTCTTTAGAGCAATTTGGA
>CAZFIO010000116.1:0-6308 GCA_964519585.1 uncultured Tissierellaceae bacterium | reverse complement strand
TGTTTAAAAAGAACCCTGAAACTTTTTTTGTACCTAACAATATAGATTATGATATTAGGTATAAGGAGGGAAATCGATGAAGAGCTATTTGGCAAAAACAAATGAAGTAGATAGAAAATGGTATGAAATAGATGCTGAAGGAAAAGTTTTAGGTAGACTAGCATCTGAAGTAGCTACCATATTAATGGGAAAAAACAAGCCTATATATACTCCTCATGTTGATACAGGAGATTTCGTTATAATAATTAATGCAGACAAAATCAAATTAACTGGAAATAAAATCAATCAATTAAATCATACTTATCACACTGGATATCCAGGAGGATTAAAGGAAGTACCTTATAAGAGATTGATGGAAGAAAAACCAGAAAGAATTATTGAACTAGCAGTAAAAGGAATGCTTCCAAAGAACAAGATTGGAAGACAAATGATTACAAAACTTAAGATATATAGAGGCGCTGAGCACAAACACCAAGCTCAACAACCCGAAATATACGAATTATAAGATTCAAGAGAGGGGAGGACTGTAAGTGGCTGTAGAACAATTTAGAGGAACAGGAAGAAGAAAAACTTCAGTTGCAAGGGTTATATTAGTTCCAGGTACGGGACAATTCACAATAAACAAAACAGATATTCAAGACTATTTTGATTATGAAACCTTAAGAACAATTGCAAGAGAACCACTAACTATAACAGATACAAGAGATAGATTTGATGTAATAATAAATGTACACGGTGGAGGTTTTACAGGTCAAGCAGGAGCAATCAGACAAGGAATTGCCAGAGCTTTACTTGAGGCTGATGAAGATTTCAGACCTACACTAAAAAAATCTGGACACCTAACAAGAGATTCCAGAATGAAAGAAAGAGTTAAGTACGGATTAAAAAAGGCTAGGAAAAGCCCACAATTTAGTAAGAGATAGAAAGATAACAACACCAGAGGATATATTCCTTTGGTGTTTTTGAATAATATAAAATTAATATCTAAATATTTTAAAATTCCTACAAAAATAATATGCTAGTTTATATAAAAAATTTTAACCTTTACACAGAACACATGTTTTGATATAATGATATTTAAATAAGAAATATTTGGGGCAGGGGGGAAGATTTCATGGGAAGAAGATTAAAGGTGGGAAGCTTATTTGCTGGAATTGGTGGCATCTGTAATGCCTTTATTAACTTAGGTGCCGAAATTGAATGGGCAAATGAGATGGACAAAAATGCTTGTATAACATATAGAGAGAATTTTATTCATAAATTATATGAAGAAGATATTCATAACTTAACTAGGGATGAAAATATTGTTGAATTGCCAGCTGTGGATATACTAACCTCTGGGTTCCCTTGCCAGGCTTTTTCTATTGCTGGGTATCAAAAAGGTTTTAATGATCCCAGGGGGAATCTTTTTTTTGAAACGGCAAGGCTAATTGAACAACTAAAACCTAAGACATTTTTATTGGAGAATGTAAGAAATTTAGTTACACATGATAAAGGAAGAACTTTTAGAGTTATAAAGGATGTAATAAAAAATGAGTTAAATTATTCTTTTATACCCTTTGTTTTAAATTCTATGGAGTATGGGAATATACCACAGAACAGAGAAAGAATTTATATAATAGGTTTTAAAAATGAAAGTAAATACTGTAATTTTAATAAAGAAATTGCCTACTATAGTATAAAAGATGAAGACTTCTATAGTCATAAAGTAAGAAGTAGGAAAAAGGTAGGAATAAAAACATTAGATTTTAGAATTCCTCAACCTAGAAAATTAACTCTTAAAATTGACTCCTTCATTGATAAAGAAAGGCAGGATCATTATTTTTATTACAAAGAAGACAGTCGCTATTATGATTTGCTAAATACAAATATATTCTCAAGAGAAACTATATATCAACTTAGAAGGACTTATGTAAGGGAAAACAAAAACAAGGTATGTCCTACTCTTACTGCAAATATGGGAACTGGGGGACATAATGTTCCAATAATTCGTGATGATTACGGTATAAGAAAATTAACTCCTAGAGAATGTCTTAGATTTCAAGGATTTGATGACAACTTCATTCTACCAGAGATTGCAAGAAGCCATTTATACAAACAAATTGGTAACTCGGTTACAGTTCCTGTTGTAGAAAGAATTGCAGAAGAAATGATAAATGTATTGGAGGAAAATCAATATGTTTATAACCTTGCAAAATGATGCTAATAAAGAAAAGTATTTTGAGCTATTAAAAATGATTGGAGGATTGTCAAAGCTGTTTTCTGATAGTCCTATTCCATATTTATATTATCGTTCTGCAGAAAACATTTTTTGCAAAGCCTTTGGTGCAGATAATCTATCCAGATCAGATTGCTCTGCAGATGCAAGGGTATCGGATTTAGGCTTAGGGTTAAAAACCTTTTTAAATAATAATGGGAAGACATTTCAAAAAATTGCAGAGTTTAATAAAAATAGGAAAGACTATATAGAAGAATCGAATATAGAAAAATTGATAGATAGAATTATATATATGAGAAACAAAAGGATAGAATCAACTAAAACAATTCATGGCATAGACACTATGATATATCATTGTGTTGCTAGAGAAAAAGATAAATTTCTAATATATGAAGAAGCAATGGAATATATCAATGAAAAAGCAATAAAAAACATATCAAAGAAAAACAATAGTATTGTGTTTGAAGATAATAGAAATCAGTATAATTTTAATATAAGCAAAAGCACATTATATAAACGTTTTTATACACCTTCAGATCATATAAACATAGATGTAAAAATATTCGATAATCCTTTTCAACTATTAGAAAATTTTAATAATAAATGGGAAGAAATAGAAGTAAATGATTTGAGGGAAAAAGAATATGTAATACTCCCACTATACTCATTTTTAAACAATAAGGTTATGGAAAAGAGTGGATTAAATCAATGGAATGCATCAGGAAGGGCTAGAAATCAAGATGAAATTTACATACCAGTGCCTATGATTATACATAAAAGATTCCCTGACTTCTTTCCACATAAAGGCAAGGAATTCAATTTGATATTACCTAACAAAAGTATTTTATCAGCTAAGATGTGTCAAAATGCTAAACTAAATATTAATGGAGAAATAGTTGATAAAGGAAAGGGATTAATGAGTAATCCTAATTTAGAACTAGGGAAATGGATACTTAGAGATATACTAAAAATAAAACCTGGTGTATTAGTTACGATGGATGACCTTTATGATATAGGTATTGATAGTGTAGAGGTAACAAAAATTAATGATGACTATTACGAGATTAACTTCAAAGATATAGGAAGTTTTGAAAGATTTCTATCTAATACAGAGTGATATTATCTAACTGCCAAGTTTTATACTTGGTAGTTTTTTTTATCTGTTTTTTGGGTATTTAATTAAAGCTGAGATTTGGGGCCATAAAATCTGTTATAATATATAAGGCTATGGATAAACATAATTGAAATGGGGAAAAAGTTTTGAGTCAAGCTAGAGAATACTTAAAGAAAATAAAACATATAGGTTTTCCAAATGAAGAAGTATCATGGGAAATAGTACATATAAATATAAATAGGCTCTTTTATTTATCAATAATTTCAATTCTAGTAAGGATACTAACTATTATAAGTTTTCTATCCAAAGATTATAGTAGCAACCAAAACACCTCTAACTGGGCAAAAGGTATAGTTATATCTCATTTTCTTCTGCTATTATTTCATATAGTCACAAATCTTGCTTCCGGAAGGTTAAGAAAAACCCGGAAACATGGAAAAATGATGCTTTTTCTTCAATATTTTGCGGTTTTTATAATTCTTTTATCTGGTCTTATTATCACTCTGATTGACCAGATGGTAACAAGCAATATTTCACCCTTTATAATTTCATATATATTGATAGGGGTTATATTTCTGATTAGACCGATTTATAGCGTATTATTCTATCTTTTATTTTATGTTTTATTTTACTTTGGAATAGCTTATATGAATATAGATCCAACTATAATTCAATCAAACAGGATAAATGGCCTTACTATCACTACACTTGGAATATTGTTAAGCTTGATTCTATGGCAGTCTAATGTTGTAAATATAAGCCAAAAAAATACTATTAAGAATCAACAAAAGGAACTTGTAAAAAAGAACAAGGAACTAGAAATTCTCTCTTCCCGTGACCCACTTACAGGCTTGGCTAATAGAAGAACAATTGAAGAAGACCTTAACCAATTGCTTGAGTTGAAAAATATTGGAGAGGGCGCTTGTTTTCTAATGATGGACTTGAATGATTTTAAATCCATAAATGACAAGTATGGGCATCCTGTAGGAGATAGAACTCTAAGAGAATTTGCTGATTTTCTAAAAAAGGAGGTAAGAAGTACAGATATTGTTGCTCGTTTAGGAGGAGATGAGTTTGCAATACTTCTTTTTAATACAAACTTAGAAAATGGTAAATTAATTTCTGAAAAAATTTTAAAAAGCTTAGAAAACAAAAAGTTTGATTTGGAAGGGGGGCCTCTTAGCTTAAGGGTGGGTATTGGTATAGCTTTCATTGATAAAAATATGGCTAACTTCGATGAGGTCTATAAGTTAGCGGATAAAGATTTATATAGAAATAAGTATGGCCTAGAGAAGGCTTGATAAAGAGGAATAGGGTGTTGATCAAAAGAGTTACCCACAAGCTTTTCTATAAAATTGTGGACAATGTGTATACTGTGGATTGATTTATTTAATACTTGCTTTTTAGACTGTTTAGATGTATTATTAACCATAGAAAGTTTGTTTAATATTTGACAAAGTGCTTTCTTGAATTTTTAGGGGATACATACTATAATTATAGCTAGGACTATTGTAGGATACTAGAAGTTTGGTTTCATTTACCCCAAATAGGGTAATATTATAAATATAAGTTAATATCATAATATCTGAAAGGAGTGGTTTCATGGTTGAGAAAAAAACCCCACTTTATGAAGAACATAGGGCTTTGGGTGGGAAGGTTGTTAATTATGCTGGTTGGCTACTTCCAGTACAATATGAGGGCCTAGTTCCTGAGCATAACGCAGTAAGAAATGCGGCAGGAATTTTTGATGTGTCCCATATGGGAACAATCAATGTCACAGGCAAGGACGCAGAAAAGTTTTTGGACTATCTGGTAACCAACGATATTAGTAAAATGAACGATAAGCAGATAGTATACACATTTATGTGCTATCCGGATGGTGGTGTTGTGGAGGACTTTTTAGTTTACAAATACCACAGGGAAAAGTTCTATTTGGTAGTAAATGCAGCAAATCTTGAAAAAGACTTGGAGTGGATTGAAGAGCATAGGAAGGGATTTGATGTAGAGATAAAAGACGCTTCTCCAAGCACATCAATTTTTGCCCTACAAGGACCAAAGGCTCAAGAAATATTACAAAAACTTACTGAAACAGATCTTTCAGCAGTCAAGTTCTTCTATTTAGAAGACAATGTTAAAATCAATGGTGTAAATGCAATGATTTCAAGAACTGGTTATACTGGTGAGGATGGTTTTGAAATCTACATTCACAACGATGATGCTCTTAAGGTATGGAAGGATGTACTTGAGGCAGGTAAGGAAGAAGGTCTAGTACCTACAGGACTAGGTTGTAGAGATACTCTTAGGTTCGAAGCTTCATTACCACTTTATGGTCAAGAATTAACTCCTGAAATTAGTCCTTTGGAAGCTAGTTTTAAATTCTTTGTTAAGCTTAAAAAAGAATCTGATTTTATAGGTAAAGATGTTTTGGTTAAGCAATGGGAAGAGGGACCAAAGAGAACCTTAGTAGGATTTGAACTATTAGAAAGAGGAATTCCAAGAGAAGGGTACGAAGTGTATAAAAATGGCGAAAAGATTGGCCATGTTACTACCGGATATTTAAGTCCAACTTTGGGCAAAAATATTGGAAATGCTTTAATACTAACTAGTGAAAAAGAAATAGGAAATGAAATTGATATTATGGTTAGGAAAAGAGCCGTTAAGGCTAAAGTAATAAATAGAGATTTTTTAAAAAATAAATAGGAGGTTGAAAAAATGAAAGTTGTAAAAGATTTATTTTATTCAGATGATCATGAGTGGGTTAAGGTAGAAGGAGATGTAGCTTATATTGGGATTACTGATTTTGCTCAAGACCAATTAGGAGACATAGTTTATGTAGAATTGCCAGAAATTGATGATGAAATAGAAAAAGAAGAAGATTTTTCAGCTATAGAATCAGTAAAAGCTGCTTCTGATGTTTATATGCCTGTTGATGGAAAAGTAGTAGAAGTTAATGAAGCATTACTAGACAATCCAGAA
>CAZFIO010000115.1:0-6320 GCA_964519585.1 uncultured Tissierellaceae bacterium | reverse complement strand
CTCCAAATCACTCTTTCTTACAGCTTACCTCCCATTAGATAGGGGATAGGTTTTCTTTCAAACTATTGGCTTGACAATGACCCTCGTAAACTTAAAATGGGGGCATTATGCCCCCCATTTTATATTTCTATAAATTCCTTTACTACCTATATATAGGATAATAATGTTTAATCACACATCCTATAATATATTCAAACAAAAATATGAGTTTTTGATTTAAATATTATACATAAGATTATGTTATCACTATCCAGATAATATCTGATGATGATCTCAATGAAGTACATTGGCTACTTCCACATCCAACCTCGATTTTTAGTTCAATAGATAATATATAACCTTTCCTAAAATAATTTTACATTACCCTCTTACTATAAACATTACATGTTATTATGTTAAATTCCCTAACTTTACCAGGGTAAGTGCGAGACGTGCTGCTGTTGGAACCATTGTATCAATTTCCAAGAATTCATCAGGCGAGCACATCATACCTCCTGTTGGCCCCATTCCATCTATTGTAGGTACTCCTAATGCTGATACAAAATTACCATCACTTACCCCACCTGGTTGAACCTGCAAGAAAGGAATATTCAATTCCCTACTAGCCTCTTCAACTACATCTAACAGGATATCAGAACCAGGTACAAGAGTAAGGGGCGGCCTATTGAAATTCAGCTGATAGTCTATACTAACTCCCTCAATATCAGAAGATGAAAGAATTTCCTTTATGCTCGTCTCCACCTTTACCCACTCGTCCATTGTATAAAAACGAATATCTATATCCATAGTGGCATCCCTTGGAACAACAATTCTGTTCTCGCCACCAGTTATTGTTGTGATTGTTACCGTGGTACCTGTTTCAAAATTATTAAGCTCGTTTAATTTCGAGATTTTCGAAGCCAATCCCACTATAGCATTACGCCCAATATGTGGTTCGTTACCTGCGTGAGCAGCCTTTCCCTTCGCCCATACCTTCATATATGCATTACCTTTACGTTGGGTCACCACTGCTTTTCCAGGACGAGAACCTTCTGTTACCAATGCCCAGTTTGATTTTCTTCCTTCTTCCTCAATATCCTTTTTAACTGCCTCACTGCCATTTTCTTCATCGCCACTCATGAATACTGTAATCTCAGGAATATTAGGAATATTCAACTCCTTAAGCGATTTTAACGCATACAAGCATCCAACGAGACACGCCTTCATATCTACTACACCATTTCCTTTTGCTATATTACCCTCAATCCTAAATGAATTGGTATAATCTGTTCCTTCAGAAAAAACAGAATCCAAGTGACATATAAGAAGTGCACTTTTCTCATTCCCAAGTTTTCGGGCAATAACACTGTTGCCAACATTTTCTTGTTCTAAAATTTCAATCTTATAGCCTAATTTTTCGAATTCTCGAGCCATAACCATACCAACTTCATCAACTCCAGGCTTATAATCAGTACTGGTATTACGGTTAACAAGATCCTTCAATAATTTGATCATATTAGGCAATTGCGTCTGTAAATAATCTTCAATCTTCTTCCCATACATTACTATCCTTCCATCCTTTCACTTAATTTCTTTTTACGTTTTTGTTCTTGAGCTAAGGTCATTATGCCAAATCCCGTCATCGCAGTAATCAATGCCATTAGAATCGAACCAAATCCAAAAAAGGAATAAAGGAAATACTCACTAGTGGGGACCCCAAGCACACCAGTACAATATGCACCTGCAGCTGACCATGGAACTAAGGCCACGACACATGTTCCGCAGTCCTCTAGTGTTCGTGATAAATTCCGTGCAGCGAGTCCTCTCTGTTTGTATGCATCGGCAAAAAGTTCACCCGGAATCATAATGGTTAAGAAGTCACTACCAGTAGTAAGTGCCATTAAAATTGTAGCTGCCATTGTAGACATAATAAGCCCTTTTGTTCCTTTTACAAATTCTAGTAGTTTATTTAGAATTACATCTAGTAACCCAGCCTTTGAAATAATACCAGCAAAGGAGAAAGCGCATAAAACAAGTAAAATTGTAGACATCATACTCATCATTCCACCACGATTAATGAGTGTTGTCACTTCTGGTAATAGTGCCTCTACATCTATTCCTTTATCTGCAACCATATTTACAGAAAATCCATCCACCATACCTGTAAAGACATTCTTTACAGAAAATCCCTGATAGAGCACTGCAATAAAACTAGCCACTGTACTTGATAAAAGCATAACCGGTATTGTAGGTTTTTGCATAAATGAACCAATAAGTATAATTATTACAGGGATCAATAAGATAATTACATTAAATTTAAAAATCATAGAAAGATCAGATTGCATTGCAGCTATTACCCCTGATGTAGTTACTTGATCAAGTTGTATCTTTAGACCAAGAATATAATAGATTATCAATGCAAATATAGTGGCGGGTATAGTTGTGTAAAACATGTGTCGGATATGATCATAAAGATCTGCTCCAGCCACAAGTGGTGCGAGAATTGTAGTATCAGATAAAGGAGACATCTTATCTCCAAAATAAGATCCCCCTACTATTGCTCCTGCTGCAATTGGTAACGGAATATTAAGACTTTGTGCAATAACAATTAACACAACACCAATTGTTCCAATTGAGCCCCATGAAGTCCCAGTAGATGTAGATAGAACCATACATGCTAAAAATGCTGTAACATAAAAAAACTTTGGACTAATCATAGAAATACCATAATAAATTAGCATAGGGATAGTACCGGATAATAACCAAGTACTTACTACAACCCCGACTACAACCAAAATCAAAATCACTGGTAAAGCCTTGGCTATTTTTTCAGATATACCCTCTAACATCTCATCCCAAGTTAATCCAACACGATAGGCAACTGATGCTCCAACAGCTGTAGCCATTAATAATAATACCTCAATCTTGAAATTGAATATACCCTTCCCAACTAAAAGGATAATAAACATTGTAATAAGTGGAAAAACAGATTCACCAAGTGTAGGTTGGCGCCTTTCTCTCAATTTCTTTTCTTTCATAATAACATTCCCCTTTCTTTTTTTGGTCTTAACTGTCTTTGCTTAACATCTATATTTTTATAAAATTGGTTCTTTATATAAGAAAAATATGATAATAATGCTTACCTGTATTTCATGAAATCATTTAAGGTGCTAGATTATGGAAATGTTTTAATATACTAGTTATAAACGTTTAGCCTCTCCAAGTCAAAATATATGGTATATAAGTAACTAGAATATTGTGAGAAGGCCCATAACTCTAAAATCAAATATCATTAAAGAGAAATTAAATGTTTAAAATCCTTGTAGAGTGATTGCTTTCAAAGTCCTTTAATATTCTATTGTTTAGGCACTCCTTCTAAGGCCGTTAAATTTATAGTACTAATGTTTTAATTAAACCCAAGCAATAGTCTCATGAAAACCTTGATAATAATAATTTCTTCCCCATAATATTCCTCCTCATTTTAATTTTAGTAAATCTATTTGTTTTGGATTTATATAAATTAATTAATAAAATAATATTATATTAAAGTTACTTAAGATTTTTCTTGTTTTATTTTCGATTTTTAGATACTTTTAATCCTATTATAGAGTAATTACAACTGATAAGGATACATTATACTTGTGTAAAGATTAATTATAATAAGCATCTTCTAATAACTATAACTGGCTTATCATTGTAGTGCTATGGATAAGTTGTACCGCATTAAAGTTGTAGTTTTATACTTTTACTAGAAAATCAGATATTATCAAATATATTTTTTTCAAATATTCTCTTTTCAGCCTTGTTTAAATGTTCTCTTGTTGTTTCTATTGCGCCTTCTACATCTTTACTTTCGATCATCTCTATTATCTTTTTATGTGGGGCAAGTAAGACTTGTCCACTTGATAATTTCAAGTCTATAATAAGTGGTCTTCTCATCAAATTCATAATGTTAGATAATACATCAACTAAATAGGTATTTTGTGATATCTTGGCAATTTCAATATGGAATCTCTGATTTATATCATTATAAATTTTCAAATCTGTGATTTCATTCATCTTATCTACCTCATCACATAAACTCCATAGGTAATTAATGTCTGCAGCACTTGCTTGTTTAACAGCAAGTTCAATACTTGCAACCTCAATAATCTGTCTGAATTGAAAGATTTGTTTAAGTTCTTGATATGAAAACTTTTTTATTAAATATCCCTTATAAGGAATTTTTTCTAAGAAGCCCTCAATACAAAGCTGGTTAAGACTTTCCCTGGCGGGTGTCTTACTTGACCCAAATCTCTCAGCAACTTCTTTTTCAGTTATAAATTCATTGTGGGGATAGGTGGAGTTTATAAGTTCCTCCTTAAGTTGCGTATAAATTTTAGAAGTATATGAACCTATATTCAAAAACTCACCTCCATCTCTTTATTTCCTAACTAATATATCACTGATATATCTCTAATATATCCTTTCTATATGTAAATGTCAATAAGAAATTACTTTTACTCATAAGCCTTTTCTAGAGAAGGAACATTGTCTGACAGGATCCCTGAGAATCAATCTTAATAAATGATTGAAATTCCTTGATTTTAACTAATATTTGTTTATCAAAAAAATATAGCTAAAGCAATTCATAATTAAATAATTATTAATCCCTTTAAGTTTAAGCAGCACTTAACAATGCTTCCCAGTTGACTTTACCCTTTTTATTATATTTGATTGAATATTTAACTTGTCTTTGTTCAAAGTTCTTCTCTTATAATTAGTTTCACTAAAAAAACAACCTCCAATAACTTTCTATTCCATGAGAAAAATTATAGGAGGTTTGTTTATTATTGTTTTGCCTTATTATCTATGGTCACATATCACTAGCTTAATGAATCATCCATATTATATATACTATAAAAGTGACCTTCTAATATAGTTCCAAGCCTTCACTAATCAAAACTTTGTCTTAAATCAAATCTTTACAAGTAGCCCTTTTTGTATAAAATCCTTGATACTAGTAAGGCTATTATGGCACCAACTGGTACCATTATGCTTACTGAACTTGCCAGAGATGGTATTGCTATAAAAATTATTATCATAAATAGCAAGGGTGCCATAGCAATCTTCCAATCCTTGGAGATAAATACTACTGCCAAGGCCCCAAATAATGAAGGCAGGATGTTTTCAAAGGCAGGAGCAAGTAGGTCTGACTCTAATATAGGTTGGATTGTAGATAAAAGCATAACCCCTAAAAATATAATCATAACCGTAACTATAGATGAAACTCCTATTGCTATAGTAGAAATAACTTCTCCTTCTTCTGTCCCAGCCTTTACTTTTGCAGTTTCCATAGCATTTAGGGCACAGGGTACCTTTAGATTTGTAAGATTGCCAGTAACAAAACCAAGATAAGCTCCACCTGAACCCAGCATAGGTGCAAAGGTAAAGGCTTCAATAGCCCCTACAGTCCAGAAAATGGGAGCAACTCCCAAGAGTCCCTTCATCAAGGGCCCAAATTCAGGCCAGGCTGAATAGTATATACTTACTCCTATGGGATAAAGCATAAACATAATAATTGCCATGGCACCCCAAGTCCTACCCCATATATGTATTTTCTCATTGTATCCACTAACATTAGTTTTCATTTTTCAGCCTCCTATCTTATAAGGTTTGTTATTGGTATGGAAAGAACCATGGCTCCTAGCATACTAATAGGTAGGGCATAGTCCTCTAGCCATTTTATTTTTCTTTTCTTAATAAAGTAACCACATATAATCATAATTAGGGATGAAATTATCATTATAAATACAGGAATCCAACCAACTATACCTATGGTAATGTCGGAAAAAATCATTCCTAAAAAAGCAGAAATCATTCCCATAAAAATAGATGTAATAAAAATTTCCCCCCAAGCCTTGTCCTTTTCTTGAATTTTATCTATTCCTCCCTGGATATTTCTTAAAAAGAAAGTAATAATTAGTATCCCAGACATAATTCCCAGGGTCATAACCCAGCTTATGGTAGAGTAAACCCTAGCATCTGTAACACCTTTTGAAATAGAAACACCCAATGAATTTGCTGTAGTTGTAGCTGCAGGCAATTCGTAGGTTAGAGCACCCAAAATACTGAGCCTTAACCAAGGTAGAGGTAGTCCCAGAAACTTAGATAGGGTTATAACCCCGAGTATAATTGATATGGCTGGTGCTATTGTAAATACAGCACTGGATTTTACTACCCTTTTCAAAATATCACTTTCTATTCCAAGTTCTTTGGCCCTTTTCCAGGCCTTTACTATAAAAAATACAGACTGTGCTAGTACAAAGGTAACAATAATTCCTGCCATTAAAAACAAAAAT
>CAZFIO010000114.1:0-6359 GCA_964519585.1 uncultured Tissierellaceae bacterium | reverse complement strand
TGCAAGTGTTGTCTTTGCCGTCACTCAAGCTCTTATTATTCAAAAACTTATCAATAATAGTGGTCTCATCCTCTATAAGATAATCAGTAGACAGCCACATATTGAAGGCAATTTTATTTTCATCCTCCAAGAAATATGGGTGATTTAACTCTAGATTATCCAAGGAAAACAATATATTTTCATCAGAATTAATATATGAAAATAACTTCTTATCTATTTTCGCTTCAAACTTTTTCAATTCATTATAGGTCAAATTTTGCATGATTTCCTCCATGTCTTTATTTATACATATTATACACTAAAATATAGGTCTATTCAAAATGAATGGATAAAATTTACTAAATAATATTTTATAGCTTATCCACATGACATATCCACAGGTAAAGGGATGGAATCTTAAGTTCTCCACAAGGTTATGCACATTATCCACAGGAAAAAACGGGGACTTACTCACACCAACAGGGGATATATTAATAATATTTTTTAATATGTTTGAAAACCATATAAAAATGGGTAATATAGTAATAAGTATCTTTATACTTAATGGAAAGGAGATGGGTTTATGAAAATGAATTATTCAGGGAAAAACATGGAGGTAACTGACGCTTTAAGAGAAGTAACCACAAAGAAATTGAGTAAGCTGGATAAGTATTTTCAACAAGATATTGAGGGGAATGTAACATTCAGCACTCAAAAGAATTTCAAAATTATCGAGGTTACCATAAACCTACCTGGAACTATTATTAGGGCTGAAGAATCAAGTGACGATATGTATGCCTCCATAGATAGGGCTGTGGATGTATTGGAAAGGCAAATTAGAAAGTATAAGACCAAATTACAAAGAAGATACCAAAATGCAGAGACTATCCGTTTTGAAAATGTAATTCCTCTACCTGTAGAGAGAGATGAAGATAAACCAAAGCTTGTTAAAAGGAAAAAATTTAACTTAAAGCCCATGTCTCATGAGGAAGCTGTTTTACAAATGGAATTACTTAGACATAATTTCTTTGTATTTATTGATGCTGAGACTGATTTGGTAAGTATAGTATATAAGAGGAAAGATGGAGACTATGGCCTAATAGAGCCACAAGTTTAAGATATATATTTTAACAATAGCTGAACGATGGTTAAACAATTGTAGTAGGAAAAAAGTTGTGGCTTAGGCTGCAACTTTTTTTGTTCATTGGTTGAAAGGCAAATATATAAGTGATAAAATAAGGTAGATTGGTAGATGAAAGGTGGTTTATATAGAATGAGCCTATTTAAAAGGGTTTTTGGTGATTACAGTTCTAGGGAGCTGAAAAAACTTGATAATTTAGTAAATAATATCCTTAAACTTGATGGACAAATGTCAAAATTAAGTGATAGGGAATTAAAAGACAAGACTATAGAATTTAGGCAGAGGTTAGAAGAAGAAACTTTAGATGATATATTGGTAGAGGCTTTTGCTGTTGTAAGGGAGGCTTCTTATAGGGTTCTTGGTATGAAACATTTTGAAGTTCAGTTGTATGGGGGCATAATCCTTCATCAAGGAAGAATTTCAGAAATGAAAACAGGAGAAGGTAAAACCCTGGTTGCAACCCTTCCTGCCTATTTAAATGGGCTTACTGGCAAGGGTGTCCATATAGTTACTGTCAATGATTACTTAGCAAAAAGGGATAGGCAGTGGATGGGTAAGGTTTATGAATTTTTAGGTCTTACTGTAGGCTGTATAGTCCATGGAATTAGTAAAAGTGAAAGAAGAGAGGCCTATGATTCAGATATAACCTATGGGACTAACAATGAGTTTGGCTTTGACTACCTTAGGGATAATATGGTTATTTATAAGGAAGAGATGGTCCAAAGGCCACTTTTTTATGCCATAGTTGATGAGGTTGATAGTATTTTAGTAGATGAAGCTAGGACACCACTGATTATTTCAGGGGCTGGGGATGAGTCAACAGAATTATATAAAAGGGCAGATGATTTTGCTCGGACCCTGACCAGCAGGGTCTTAAGTCCAGATGAAGATAAGAAGGATCCTTTTAATAGGGAAATAAAAGAAGAAACTGTAGACTTCTTAATAGATGAAAAAGCAAAGACCTGTTCATTAACAGAGAAGGGCACTGCCAAGGCTGAATCCTACTTTAATCTAGAAAACTTGGCTGATATAGACAATATGGAAATAGCCCATCATATAAACCAAGCCTTAAAGGCAAGAAATACAATGAAAAGTGATATAGATTATGTGGTTAAGGATGGGGAAGTAATCATAGTAGATGAGTTTACTGGACGTCTCATGTATGGAAGAAGATACAGCAATGGTCTACACCAGGCTATAGAGGCTAAGGAAAGGTTAAATGTTCGCTCGGAGTCTAAAACCCTGGCTACTATTACCTTCCAAAATTACTTTAGGATGTATACAAAACTATCAGGTATGACAGGAACTGCCAAGACTGAAGAATCAGAATTTAGGGAAATATATAATATGGATGTAGTAGAAATCCCTACCAATAAACCTGTAATTAGGGAGGACTTAGCTGATAGTGTTTATAAAAATGAGGTTGGAAAATTTAGAGCAGTAGTAGAAGAAATAAGAGAAAAACATAGGACTGGGCAACCTATACTGGTAGGCACTATAACCATAGAAAACTCAGAATTGCTTAGCAAAATGTTAAAAAAAGAAGGAATTCCTCATGAGGTCCTAAATGCAAAACAACACGAAAGAGAAGCAGAAATTGTAGCCCAGGCTGGTAGATTTGGGTCAGTAACCATTGCTACAAATATGGCCGGTAGGGGAACAGATATTGTACTGGGTGGAAATCCAGACTACCTATCAAAACTTCAAATGAAAAAGGAAGGCTACGAAGATGAAATCCTTGAACAGATAGACGGATTTTATGATACTAATGATGCTGAGGTTTTGGAAGCTAGAAAAGTATATGAAAGATTGAAAGAAAAATACAAGTCTGAAACAGATATAGAAAATGAAAGGGTAGTAAAGGCAGGTGGCCTCCATATCATCGGGACTGAAAGGCATGAATCCAGAAGGATAGACAACCAGCTAAGGGGTAGGTCAGGCCGTCAAGGGGACCCAGGAAGTTCCAGGTTCTATATATCTTTAGAAGATGACCTAATGAGATTGTTTGGTGGGGAAAGATTAAGAAGTATAGTAGAGACTATGAATATGCCTGAAGATGAACCTTTAGAACACGCTATACTCACTAGAACCATAGAATCAGCTCAAAAGAAGGTAGAGGGCAATAACTTTGCAATTAGGAAACATGTACTAAAGTATGATGATGTAATGAACAAACAAAGGGAAGTAATCTATGCCGAAAGAAGGAAGGTCCTAGAGGGAGAAGATCTTAAATCCAATATATTGAACATGGTAGTCAATCTTTTGGATACAAATATTGATATATATACAGGCGGAGCCAAATATCCTGAGGAATGGAATTTAGAAGGACTTGAGAATTACTGTATAAAAATCTTTGACCTTAACAAAGGATTCCTTAATAATTTGGATATAGAATCTATGACTAGATATGATTTACAAAACACTATTCTTCATATGGTAGAAGAGAAATATGCTGAAAAGGAAAAAGAATTTGGCCAAGAAAGATTCAGAGAAATTGAAAGGGTTGTCTTGCTTCAAGTTGTAGATAGTAAGTGGATGGACCACATAGATGCCATGGACCAGTTAAAACAAGGAATTGGGCTAAGGGCCTATGGTCAGGAAGACCCTGTAAGGGCCTACCAAAATGAAGGTTTTGATATGTTTGAGGAAATGAACTATGCCATAAGTGAAGATACAGTAGGCATGCTCTTCCACATAGAAGGTCAGGCAAAGGTAGAAAGAAAAAGAGTAGCTAGGGAGATAGAGCCAAGCTCAGGAGGCCCACAAGCCCCAGTGGTTAAAGGAAAAAAGGTAGGGAGAAACGACCCATGCCCATGTGGCAGTGGGAAAAAGTATAAAAGATGCTGCGGCAGATAATGAACAATAGATAATGAACAATAGTCAAGCAATTGTCAAGCTATAGTCAAGCAATAGTTTTAAAGATAGATAAACCCAAAGGTTATGACCGTATGATAAGTAGGGGGCGACGACCCTTTCGCCCATCAGACCCCAAAGCCATGACCCAAAAAACAATTGTTAGACAACTGCTTGACCATTGCTAGACTATTGCCTGTCTATCGTTAAAGAAGGATGTGTATATATGGAAGATGTTTATTTAAATAGGGAGAGATTAAGTGAGATCAAATCCATGGTTGAAGAACTTGGGGTGTCTCTTTGACTTAGACTCTCTTAAAAAACGCCTAGAGGAAAATGAAAAACTAACCTATGAGGCTAACTTTTGGGAGGATACATCTAGGGCCCAGAAGATTATGCAGGAAATCAAAGGATTAAATAATGAAATAGAAGGATATGAAAATCTTCTTAATGATATAGAAGACTTAGAAATACTGATAGAATTAGTAGTGGAAGAAGAAGCCTATGAAAATTCCAAGGAAATTTCAAATAGCCTAGAAAAAATTGAAAAAGAGGCTGAAGATTTTAGACTATCTACCCTCCTAAGTGGGGAGTTTGATTCTAGGAATGCTCTTTTGGCCATTCACTCGGGAGCTGGTGGCTTAGAGGCACAGGACTGGGCTGAAATGCTTTTAAGAATGTATAGAAGATGGGCAGAATCTAAGTCATATGAGGTGGAAACTTTGGACTTTCTACCTGATACAGAGGGTGGTATTAAGTCAGTTACCCTGCTTATTAGAGGCTTTAATGCTTATGGATATTTAAAATCTGAAAAGGGTGTCCACAGACTTGTTAGGATTTCACCTTTTGATTCTTCAGGGAAAAGGCACACTTCTTTTGCCAGCGTAGATATATTTCCGGAAATTGATGAGGATGTAAATATTGAGATAAATGATAAGGATCTAAAAATTGATACCTACAGATCTTCAGGGGCAGGGGGCCAGCATGTAAACACAACTGACTCAGCCATAAGGATTACCCATATACCTACAGGTATAGTTGTCCAGTGCCAGTCAGAAAGATCCCAACATAGCAACAGGGCTACTGCCATGAATATGCTGAAGTCAAAACTAATCCAGCTAAGGGAAGAAGAACAGAAAGAAGCCATTGAAGACCTGCAAGGAAACTATTCACAAATTGGATGGGGGTCACAAATCAGGTCTTATGTTTTCCATCCCTATAGTATGGTTAAGGACCATAGGACCAATGCAGAAGTAGGAGATACTTCTAGGGTTATGGATGGGGATTTAGACTTTTTTATAAATGAATACTTAAAATACAAAGCCCTAAAGATCTAGGGCTTGTCTATTTATAAAGAAAAAGAAAGGAAGGATTAAATGGATATATTAAAAACATTGGTAGAAGAGTTTAAATTAAAGGAAAAGCATATTGAAAATGCAATTAGACTACTGGATGAAGGTAACACTATTCCCTTTATAGCCAGGTACCGTAAAGAGCAAACTGGGGAAATGGAGGATACAGTAATCAGGGACTTATCCAATAGGCTGGACTACTTGAGAAACCTATCCAACCGTAAAGAAGAAGTTATAAGACTTATTGATGAACAAGGAAAACTTACAGAAGAATTAAAAGTAGAAATTAATAAGGCTGAAACCCTTCAAAGGGTGGAGGACCTATATAGACCTTATAGACAGAAAAGAAGGACCAGGGCAACCATTGCCAAGGAAAAGGGTCTAGAGAAACTAGCAGAAGATATTCTAGACCAAGAATTCACCCTTGACCAACTAAATGAGGCTGCCTTGGGATACATAGATGAAGAAAAAGAAGTAAATTCTCTGGAAGAAGCCCTACAAGGAGCTATGGATATTATAGCTGAGATTGTTTCTGATGATGCAGACTATAGGAAAGAAATTAAGGAGTCCATAATTAAGACTGGCCTTATAGTAACTGAAGGTATTGACACTGAAGAAAAGTCTGTCTATGAAATGTACTATGAATACAAGGAGGCTCTTAAATCTGTAGCCAACCATAGGATTTTGGCTATCAATAGGGGAGAAAAAGAGAAAAAGCTTAAGGTAAGTTTTCATTTAGAACATGAACAAATGACAAAGCTTATTAAGGAAAGGCTAATTACCAATCCAAAATCAGGGTCTTATGAATATTTAAATGAAGCTACAGAAGATGGTTACAAAAGATTACTCTACCCATCCATAGAAAGGGAAATAAGAAATGATCTAACTGAGAGGGCAGAAGACGAAGCCATCAAGGTATTTGCCTTGAATTTAGAACCCCTACTAATGCAGGCACCTTTAAAGGACAAGGTTGTACTAGCCCTAGATCCAGGCTTTAGGACAGGGTGCAAGCTGGCTGTAGTAGATGAAACTGG
>CAZFIO010000113.1:0-6401 GCA_964519585.1 uncultured Tissierellaceae bacterium | reverse complement strand
CAAATTCGCCCTTAACTGTGGATGATGAAAACTTTTCTAATGCCTCCGGGATAGTTCCTCTATATATTTCCTCTTGGATTTTACTTATTTCCCTTCCTAAAGCAATATTCCGATTTCCTAGGATTTCCAGCATATCTTTTAAGGTGTCCACCAGCCTATGGGGGGATTCGTATAAAATCAGAGTTCTTTTGTCACTTTTTATATTCTCCAGTTCTTCAACCCTGTCTCTTTTCTTTGCAGAAAGAAAACCTTCAAATACAAATTTACCCGTTTCCAAGCCTGATGAAACTAGGGCTGTTATGGAAGCAGTTGGGCCTGGCAAAACTATAACCTGAATTCCTTCTCTTATAGCCATTTTAATTATTTCTTCACCAGGGTCAGAAATCCCTGGCATACCTGCATCTGAAACCAATCCTATATTTACACCACTTAATAACTTTTCAATAAGCTCTTGCCCTTTTTCTTTTTCATTGTGTTCATGGTAGCTGGTAAGGGGCTTTTTTATTTGAAAATGGTTGAGTAGTTTTATGCTGTGCCTAGTGTCCTCAGCTGCTATTAGGTCTACTTCCTTAAGTATCCTTAGGGTCCTTAGGGTTATATCTTCAAGATTTCCTATAGGTGTTGGACATATATATAGTTTTCCCTTTTCCATTTACCTCTCCTCTTTCATGCCATAAATTTCATATATCTCATCTCTATAAGACCCATCTTCATTATACACTATAAGGGGATCATGGAATTTCAAATCTGGCTTTCCCTCCCTGACTCCTTCTATAAGGACTAGGTTTGGCTTTTGATTTACCCTTGCCTGGACCAGTCTTATGTATTTAGCTTCTATTTTATACTTTCTCATATTGTAGATAATATCCACCAGCCTATCAGGCCTATGGACCAAATAAAATTTACCCAAGGGCTTAAGTAGATAGGATGAAATACTTAGAATATCCTCAAGCCTACAGGCAATTTCATGCCTAGATAGAGCAAAGTTTTCTTGGGAATTTATCAAGGCCCCTCCAGCTTTCATATAGGGTGGGTTTGTAATTACTGTATCTATGCTAGACTTTGCAAATACCTGTCCTAGGTTTTTTAGGTCCATATTTAAAATCTCTATTTTATCCTCAAGCTTATTCATCTGAATATTTTCCTGAGCCAGTTTTGCCACCTGATCCTGGATTTCAATCCCATAAATCTTATCCACCTGTGGATTATTTGCAATTCTTAGAGGAATTATCCCCGTTCCTGTGCCCAAATCCACAACCCTACCCTTAGGTTTAGAAAAATCGGAGATAAATATGGCATCTGTCCCATAGGAGAAGGATTTTTTATTTTGTTTTATTTTATAATTTGTCCCAGGGACTATATCAATTTTAGTATTTTCCATATAAATAAAACCCCCTATGCAAAAAAGACCCTAAAGGGTCTTTTCTGGTATGTACTCTTATTCTGCATGTATTGCTCCTACTTCACAGGCTCCTTCACAAGCTGCACAGTCATTGCATAAATCAGCATCTATTGTATAGATATCTCCTTCTGATATTGCTTCGAATGCACATTCTTCATAACAATCTCCACAAGCTGTACATGCATCAGTTATAATATATGCCAAATCTTCACCCCCCTGAAAGTATACATCGACATTATTTTAACAGATATTCATCTATTTGAAAAGGGTTATTTTAAAGTTCTTTTTCTAAATCCTTTAAAGATACCCCACCTTCATTGTAATCTATATTTTCTTCCTGCTTAATAAACCTAGAGTCCTTCCTTTTGGTGACCTTTATTTCGTTTATATGATATTGTAATATATCTTCCGTATCATCTTCTAGTTTCACCCTGACCTTTACCCTTTCTAGCAGTGTATAGGTCTCAATAATAGGGCCTCTTCCTGCAGGGGTTATGGCAATTCTCCCTATTTCTGGCATCCTTTTTAAGATGTCTTCATAGGCTTCCTGCTCATATTTTAGGCAGCACATAAGCCTGCCACAAAGTCCTGATATCTTGGTTGGATTTAAAGATAGGTTTTGTTCCTTGGCCATCTTGATTGACACTGGCTCAAATTCTCCTAGAAAGGATGAACAACAGCAGGGTCTTCCACAAGGTCCTAGGCCACCTATCATTTTTGCCTCGTCCCTAACTCCAATTTGCCTTAATTCAATCCTGGTCCTGAAAATTGCTGCTAGGTCCTTTACCAATTCCCTAAAGTCTATCCTACCATCTGCTGTAAAATAGAAAATTATCTTGTTATTGTCAAAGGTGTATTCTACATCTATAACCCTCATGCCTAGATCATGGTCTTTTACCTTGTCCTGACAAATAACCATGGCTTCCTTTGCCTTCTTTAAGTTGGTTCTATGAATTTCAAAGTCTTCATCTACTGCCAGCCTTAAAACACTTTTTAAGGGTGCCACTATTTCTTCCTTCCCTATCATTTTTGGGCCTGTAACCACATGGCCAAACTCTATCCCCCTAGCTGTCTCAACTATTACAAAGTCGAATTGTTTTATATCTATCTTATCAGGATCGAAATAGTACACCTTCCCTGATTTTTTAAATCTTACTCCTACTACCTTAATCATTTAAATCCCCCTATATTCTAAGAAGCATGGTTTCTATAGCCAGTTGAAAATTAATATTGCCTCTTAAATTAGACTTGGTTTCCATTATGTTCTCTATTATATCATTAATCTTATCAAATTCCATATTTCTTTCATAAGATAATCTTTCCACTTTATCCTTATTTATGAGAAGCTGGTCTGTGCCTGTTTCCTTGTAAATTAAAATATCCCTAAACCAATATATAATCATATCTAAAATTTCATCAATTTTATCCTTATTTTCAGTAAAAAACTGTATGCTAGAAAAGGCCTTGGACTTGTCTCCCTTGATTATTGAATCTACAATATTGATTAATTCATCCCTTCTTTTGAAGAAATCATCATCCTTGGCAAGACTTATGGACCTTTCTAGGGCAGCCTGGGTAAATCTTGATATAAATCCTGCCTGGGCCTGAGTTTTGCCATAGTCTTCCATGATTATCCTTTCCACTTGGTCAGAAGTCAATGAAAAGAGCCTAATAGATTGGACCCTTGAAAGTATGGTGGCTAAGAGTCTCTTGGGATTGGAAGATAAGAGGATAATATTTACAAATCCAGGTGGTTCCTCCAAGGTTTTCAGTAGCTTGTTTTGGCTAGCAAGATTCATCTTGTCACTTTCATCTATAATAAATACCTTCCTATCCGACTCATAGGGAGCGGTAGACATTTCACCTACTAATTTTTCTATTTGATTTATCCTAATCATGTTTTTTTCTGGCTCTATTAGAAAGAAGTCAGGATGATTTCCCTCATCAAAGCTTATACATGATGAGCACTGATTGCAGGGTTGATCCTTAGCTTCCTGGCATAAAAGGGTTTTAGAAAAGACATAGGCTACCATCTTTTTACCTATGCCTTCTTTCCCTTCAAATAAATAACTATGGCTTATGGTTTCAGTGTTTATAGCTTTTTTTAGGATATCCATAGTCTTCTCATGATAGTTTATATGCTTAAAATCCATTTCTTTCTCCAATCTATAACTTAAAGTGCTCATTGATATTTATAATAAATAAATTTGCCCCTCCAACTGTGACTTCATCACTTCCCTCTCTAATCTTTGTAGACTTGCACTGGGCCTTGATTAAATCAACAATCTTATCTATCTCTTCCTCTTCTGTCCCTATTAATAGGGTTGTATTACCAGATTTTAAAAATCCCCCTGTAGAGGATAGTCTAGTGGTTCTGATTTTATTTTCCATCAGGCTTTTAACTACCTTATTTATATACACATCCTGGATTATAGCTACTATTAATTTCACTCTGACCCCTCCCTAAAATCTTATATGTTTTTCTATATCTAAAACAAAAACTGTAGCTCCCCCTACTTTTACCTCCAAAGGATAGGGTATATAGGTATCCCCTGGCATAGTTACCGTCATTAAGGAGGTGGTAATTTCTCGTGTCCTACAGTTGTCCTCTATAATCTTATAAACTTCTTTAACCTCATCATCCTCTACTCCTATAAATAGGGTTGTATTGCCAGCCTTTAGAAATCCCCCGGTAGATGCTAGTTTTGTTACCCTAAACTTTCTATCAGTTAATTCTTCGATTAGGCCACCTGCATCCTGGTCTTGTACTATGGCGATTATCAGTTTCATTATTAACCCTCCCTTGAAATAAGTAGTTTTTCTATTTCATCTGTACATTGTTTTAGTACTTGGTCTATTGTTTTACTTGCATCTATAATTATAATATTTTCTGGGTATAGATCCAGGAGTTGCATATATCCCTGGTATACCTTCTTGTGAAATATCTCTCCCTCTTTTTCTAGCCTATCTGCCTTTGCCTTAAGGGTTTTTCTTTTTAGACTTACTTCAGGATCTATGTGGAAAAACAAGATAAGGTCAGGTTTTACGGATCTTAGGGCAAAATCGTTTATGGCCTTTACTCCCTCAATCCCCAACCCCCTACCTACACCCTGGTAGGCTAAGCTTGATAAGAGAAACCTATCACAAAGAACCAGCTTTCCTTCTGCTAGTCCTGGTAGGATTTTTTCATGAACATGCTGCCCCCTAGAGGCTGCATAAAGAAGGGCTTCAGTTTCTGCCCCCATATTTGTATTATTGTTGTCCAGGATAATCTTCCTTATATCCTCACCTATATGAGTTCCACCTGGCTCCCTTGTCATTATATATTCTATGTTTCTATTATTTAAATAATCTCCAATTAGCTTAATAATTGTTGATTTACCTGAACCATCTGGCCCCTCTAATGTGATAAATGCTCCTGGCAAGCTAGAAGACCTCCTTATTCTACTTGTATTTGCCTATATTATATCCAATAATTCCTATTATTTCTAGTATATTTTAAAATACATTCCCCATATATACATAATTTAAATACTTTCTAGCCTCGTCTGTAGATTTTATGATGGTTTCAACTTTTGTAGCTGGTAGATTCATCTTATAGGCTGGAAAATATCTAGATAGATGCAGGGGGATATCCCTGTTGATTTGCCCTAGAAACTTTGCAAGCCCCCTTACCTCTTCTAAATTTGTATTTAAGCCTTCTATAAGAAGGGTGGTAACTTCTATATGTATAGACCTTGTGGCTCTTTCTATAGTCTTTAAGACAGGGTTTAACCTTCCCTGACAAATATCTTGATAAAAATCATTAGACATAGATTTTAGATCTATATTCATAGCATCAATATAGGGTAGGATTTCCTCCAGGGGCTCAGGGTTTATGTAGCCATTGGTTACTAGGACATTTACTAGACCTGCCTCCTTTGCCTTCTTAGATAAGTGGTAGACGTATTCGTACCAGATAGTAGGCTCGTTGTAGGTATAGGCAATACCTATGGAGTTTTTTGATTTTGCAAGGCTAATAAGATCCCTATCCGAAATTTCTCTAGTGGGTGGATTTTCATGGGCAATTCTCCAATTTTGGCAAAAACTACACTTAAGATTGCATCCAAAGGACCCTAGGGAAAAGATATGGGTCCCTGGATGAAACCTATAGAGTGGCTTCTTTTCAATCCTATCATGGTTATAGGAGGCAATCTTGCCATAATTAAGGCTGTAAAGATTACCATCAATATTTTCACGAACCCTGCATATACCAAGATCCCCTGGTGGAATTACACACATATGGGGACAAAGCTGGCAGACGATAGACTGGTTTTTAATTTTCTTATAATACATGGCTTCAATCATGGAAGACCCCCCTTTAACGGTAGTCTAACAGTGGTCTAACAATAGACTAGCAGTGGTCTAGCAGTAGTCTAGCAATTGTTTATCTTGGTCATAACTTCGGGGTCTTAAAACTGAAGATCTCTTATTTTAGAGGTGGGAGCTTAGAAGTAAAAAAATTAAAACACAAAGGGTGGAGATGACTAGGGTTGGGCTTTTGGGTCCTCAGGCCAGCAGAGCTAGCCCTACAGTATCCTCCCAAACCCCTTCCTTTAACTTCATGCCTTACACTTTACGCTTTCAGCCTTTAACAATTGCTTGTCTATCGCTTGACTATTGCTTGTCTATCGCTTGACTATGGTTCCTATTGGTGTCTCACTACCTTGAACCTTTCCATTTTATAGTCTTCTTTTGGTCTGATTCCTGCTTTTTCTAGACTTATGGATATCTGGTCTTCTACCGAATCTATACCTTCTATATTTGGTAATAGTAGTCCCCTTTTAAAACCCTTGCTAACAATTAAACCATAATTATATACATCTAATTCATCTTTATCTTCTATAGGTTCTGGCTCTGAAAGTACATCTACAGAATATACTAAATCATCCAACTCATCTTTACCAACCTTTGGGAATCTAGGATCCTCTGTCCCTGCTTGTATAGCATTTCTTATGAT
>CAZFIO010000112.1:0-6437 GCA_964519585.1 uncultured Tissierellaceae bacterium | reverse complement strand
TTTAGCATGATAGCCTTAATAGGTGTACAAACAATAAAGAATGAAAAAGTAGAATTTAACCTAAAAATACTTTAATTATGGCAACAATTTTGATAATTGGTCTAGGTAGTGATTATCTAAGTAGCCAACTAAATATTAATATAGGTATAAGACTAAATGAAACAGTATCAATATCAGGTTTAAGTTTCGCAGCCCTAGTGGGTATAGTAATGAATTTAGTATTAAATATCCTTCAAAAGACTAGTAAAAACTAAGATAGAAAATTTAAAATATAAATATAAAGAACCTATCACCCTTTGATAGGTTCTTTTAGATTTGCTACCTAGGATAAAAATGAACAAAATTTTCCGTTTCCTTTGTCCATATGAACACCAGGGACGGGAAATTTTGTTCATTTCATGTCCTGTATTATGGATTGTCCTTATAATGGACAAATTCCTCTAAAAGTTATAAAATAGACTAAGATAAAGAAAAAAGGAGCTTATTATGTCTAATAAAGTTATTGTTGTTGGTGGTGGGGCAGCTGGGATGATTGCAGCTATTACTGCCGCATCAAATGGTGGTCATGTTACCCTGCTTGAAAGACAGGATAGGGTTGGTAAAAAACTACTGGCCACAGGTAATGGCAGATGTAATTATACAAATATAAATCTAACTATAGATAATTATCACGGGTCTAACCCTAATTTTGCTTATAGTGCCTTATCAAGTTTTGGTGTAAATCAGACCATGGACTTTTTTGAAAGACTTGGTATAACACCTGCAGTGGAAGAGGGTGGCAAGGTGTTTCCTCTTTCTTTCCAGAGTTCTAGTATGCTGGATGTATTAAGGTATGAACTGGAAAGACTAAATATAAGTCTAATAACTGATGCCTTTGTAAATTATATAGATAGGAAAAATGATTTTCTTGTGGGCCTAAAGGATGGAAGAAGGTTTAAAGCTGATAAGCTTATATTAGCCACTGGGGGAATGGCCCTACCTTCTAGCGGGTCCGATGGCAATGGTTATAACTTGGCCAAATCATTGGGCCATAGGATTACAGATGTTTTTCCTGGCCTGGTGCAATTAAAGTTGGAAGGAAATATATTTAAACAAATAAAGGGTGTAAAGATTTTAGGCAAGGTAAGTTTATTTTCAAATGATAAATTCCTGTTGGAAGACTATGGTGATATTTTATTTACTGATTATGGTATTTCTGGGCCACCGGTACTTCAATTAAGTAGGACTGCCTTATACTACTTAAGAAAGAAGCAGGATATAAGACTTAGGGTAAGTATAATTTCTGCTAAATCAAGTGAAGAACTAGAGGATTATTTAAATCAAAGATTTTCGTTTATGCCAGATAAGAGCCTTTCTGAGTCCCTTATAGGATTGATTAATAAAAGGCTTATAATTCCTTTGTTAAAGGAGTGTAAATTGGATAAGGATAAGAATGTAAGCAATTTATCCAAAGAAGAAATCAGCTTGCTGGCCAATATCCTTACTTCTTGGGAATTTAAGATAATAGGGAGTCAATCATGGGGCCAGGCACAGGTCACTGCAGGAGGGGTTTCTACTGATGAAATTGATAGTAAAACTATGGAATCAAAATTAATAGAAGGGCTATATATTGTAGGTGAACTTTTAGATATAGACGGGGATTGTGGAGGATTTAACCTGCAATGGGCCTGGTCGTCAGGATATATTGCCGGACTGAATTCTACTAGAAAAGATACAGGGGGAAGAAATGATAGGTATTAACAGAAGATTAATGCAACTAGAGGAAGAAAATAAAGCAATTAGAGTATCACTTGTTGGAGCTGGCCTTATGGGAAAAGGTATGGTTAGCCAAATGCTCTTGATGAAGGGTATGATACCTGCTATGGTAAGTAGTAATAATATAAATGATGCCATAGAAGCATACACCCTGGCTGGGATTTCAAAGGATGATATAGTAATAGGGAAAACCCTTGAAGAGATAAATATTGCTATGGAAAAGGGAAAATATATAGCTACAGATAGGACAGAATATTCTACAAAGGCAAACTTAATTGATGTTGTGGTAGATGCTACAGGTGTTCCTGATGTTGGTGCAGAAATTGCACTAGATTCAATCAATAATCATAAGCATATAATAATGCTAAACATAGAGGCTGATATAACTATTGGCCCCATTTTAAGTAAGTTGGCTAGGGAAGCAGGTGTAGTCTATACTGGTTCTGCTGGAGATGAACCAGGTGTTTTAAAGGAAATATATGATTTTGCAGATGCCATAGGTTTTGAAATTGTTGCCTTAGGGAAAGGGAAAAACAACCCTATAGATTTTGATGCAACTCCAGATAGTGTAAGAAAAGTAGCCCTAGAAAAGGGATTAAAACCCTTGAGGTTGGCTTCTTTTGTAGATGGGACAAATACTATGATTGAGATGGCTTCTATTTCCAATGCAACAGGGCTGATTCCTGATATAAGAGGTGGACATGGGCCAAAGGCTATAGTAAATGAATTACCTGGAATATTTGATTTGGTGGAAAATGGTGGAATGCTTAAGAAAAAGGGAATAGTTGATTATGTAAATGGAATAGCACCTGGGGTTTTTGCAGTAGTAAGGGCAGACTTGCCCCAAATACAGAGGGAGATGAAATTGGTCTCCATGGGAGATGGGCCAAACTATGTATTATATAGGCCCTATCACTTGGTAAGCCTAGAAACTCCTATATCTATAGCAAGGGCTGCTATATACAAGGAGCCAACTATAGTCCCCTTGGGAGGTCCAGTTTCCGAGGTCATAACTAGGGCTAAGAAGGACCTAAAGGCTGGGGAAAAGCTAGATGGAATAGGTGAGTATACAGTCCTAGGCTCTATAGATACCTACCAAAAGGCTAGGGAGGAAAACCTAGTTCCTATAGGACTAATAGATTCTAATACAATAGTTAAAAGAGATATAAAGAAGGGTGAATTTATAAGTTATGATATGGTAGAGCTGGATAAGACTACTGAAGTTTACAAACTGAGAAAGATTCAAGAAGAAACCAATTTTGAACGATAGATTAACATATGAACAATAGTCAGGCAGTAGTCAAACATTTTAACAATAGTTGAACAGTAGGGGAACAGTTGTTAAACAATAGTTAAACAATTGTTACTATGGTCAGGCTTTGGGGTAAGAGGAATAATGGCTTAACATCGGAAGGGTATGCACGCCCGTGGACCCAAAATATATCTTTAGAATCCTTTTCTTTATGCTTTAGGCTTTCTGCCTTAAACTTTCCACCTTTTTTGATTTAAAACTTGACAAGATGGCCATAATTAGTTATATTAATAACTATGTAAATCAACTTGCATTGAAGAGGACAGTAGCAAAATTAATTTATTAAAGAGAGATAATTGATTGGTGAAAGATTATTATAAATTGTTTTGTTAATATCACCTTTGAGCATAGCAGCTGAAACTTGTATTCACATACAAATTAAGTTGCTAGGGTTATAGGCCCTTATCCTAAAAGAGTGACAAGATTTTTATCTTGTAATTTGGGTGGTACCGCGATCTTTCGTCCCTAAGTCTTTGACTTAGGGACTTTTTATACTTAAGGAGGATGAAAAATTGAAAAGATTTAATGAATTATCGACAGAACCCGTAAAGGATCGGGAACATAAAATATCAGAATACTGGAATGAAATTGATTTACTTCACAAATCTGTGGAAACTAGGGATCCTGAGAAATCCTTTGTATTTTATGAAGGCCCGCCAACTGCCAATGGCAGACCTGGGATTCATCATGTTATGTCTAGGACCTTAAAGGACCTAACCTGTAGGTACAAAACCATGGAAGGCTACCAAGTTAAGAGAAAAGCAGGCTGGGATACTCATGGTTTACCTGTTGAGATTGAGGTTGAAAAAAAACTCGGCCTAAAAGATAAGCATGATATTGAAGAATTTGGTATAGCTGAATTTAACAAAGAATGTAGGGAATCTGTTTTCCAATACGAAAAGCTTTGGAGAGAAATGACTGAAAGGATGGCCTATCTAATTGACCTAGATAATCCCTATATAACCTTGGAAAATGACTATATAGAATCTGTTTGGTGGATTTTAGATAAGTTTTTCAAAGAAGGATATATATATGAAGGTCACAAGATACTTCCTTACTGCTCAAGGTGTGGAACTGGTCTTGCATCCCATGAAGTTGCCCAAGGTTACGAGGAAATCAAAACAGAAACTGTAGTGGTAAAATTCAAATTAAAGGATAAGGATGAATACTTCCTAGCCTGGACTACTACTCCCTGGACCCTACCGTCAAACGTCTGTGTTACTGTAAATCCTAAGGAAGTTTATATTAGAGCAAAGCAAAATGATGAAATTTACTATTTAGCAAAATCATTAGCAAACAAGGTTCTAGGTGAAGACTACGAAGTATTAGAAGAGATGGAAGGAAAAGATTTAGAACATATGGAATACGAGCAATTGATTCCATTTATAGATGTAGGTGGAAAGGCCTTCTTCGTAACCCTAGGTGACTATGTAACCACTGATGATGGTACTGGTATAGTTCACTCTGCACCAGCCTTTGGTGAAGACGACTACAACACAGGTCTAAAATACAATTTACCAGTTATCCAGCCAGTTTCAGAAGAGGGCAAGTTCACTGATACCATTTGGAAGGATATGTTTGTAATGGATGCAGACCCTGAAATTATCCAGTGGTTAAGAGAAAATGGAAAACTATATAAGAAGGAAAGAATGGAGCACAATTATCCACATTGTTGGAGATGTCGTACACCACTTCTATACTATGCAAAACCATCCTGGTATATAGAAATGACCAAGCTAAAGGATAAACTTATAGAAAACAACAATGCAGTCAACTGGTATCCAGACTATGTAGGTGAAAAAAGGTTTGGTAACTGGCTAGAAAACCTAAATGACTGGGCTATTTCCAGAAGCAGGTACTGGGGTACACCTTTCCCTGTATGGAGATGTGATGATTGTGGTCATACAGATAGTGTTGGTTCAAGGAAAGAATTAATTGAAAGAGCCATAGAAGATATAGATATGACTATTGAACTTCATAGGCCCTATGTGGATGATGTTCATTTAAAATGTGATAAGTGTAATGGGACAATGACTAGAGAACTAGATGTAATAGATGTATGGTTTGATAGTGGGGCCATGCCTTTTGCCCAACATCATTATCCATTTAAAAACAAGGAAAACTTCCACGAACTTTTCCCAGCAGATTTTATAAATGAAGGTATAGACCAAACTAGAGGATGGTTCTACTCTCTAATAGCTATATCCACCTTTGTAATGGGAGAATCCCCTTATAAAAATGTTTTGGTTAATGACTTGATCTTGGATAAAGAAGGAAAGAAAATGTCCAAGTCCAGGGGAAATACTGTAGATCCATTTGATTTATTTGATAAATATGGAGCAGACGTACTAAGATGGTATCTAATGTATGTATCACCACCTTGGACACCTACTAGATTTGATGAAGATGGCCTAAGGGAAGTTGAATCAAAATTCTTTAGGTCCATAAGAAATGTTTACAATTTCTTCTCCCTATATGCAAATACAGATGAGGTAGACCCTAGAGACTTCTTTATAGAATATAAGGATAGGCCTGAAATAGACAGGTGGATATTATCAAAATACAATAGCTTAGTTAAAGAAACCAAGGCAAATATGGATATATTTGAATTAACTAGGGTTGTAAGGGATATCCAAGACTTTGTAATTGAAGACTTATCCAATTGGTATATAAGAAGAAACAGAAGAAGGTTCTGGTCAACTGAATTGGACAATGATAAGAAGGCTGTTTACAATACAAGCTATGAAATATTGGTTGGTATAAGCAAGATGATAGCACCCTTTGTACCCTATATTTCAGAAGAATTGTATCAAAACCTTACAGGGGAAGTATCAGTCCATATAGCCTACTATCCTGAAAGCAATGAAGGTTTAATTGATAATAATTTAGAAGAAAAAATGGACCTGGTTAGGGACCTAGTAGGTCTTGGAAGAGCTTCTAGAGAGACAGTAAGGATAAAGGTTCGTCAACCATTAAATGAAGTGGTAATAGATGGTAAGTATGAAGAGATGATTTCAGACCTAGTTCCCCTGATAAAAGAGGAACTAAATGTGAAAAATGTAGTATTTGAAAAGGATCTATCACAATTTATGAACTTCTCACTAAAGCCTAATTTCAAAACTGCAGGACCTATACTAGGTGGAAAGATTAAGTCCTTTGGAAAGGCGCTGAGTGAACTAGATCCTAGAGCTACTGTAGAGAAGCTTGAAGCTGGTGAGAGCCTAAATCTAAACCTGAATGGGGAAGATACTGAAATAGTGAAGGACTATGTCCAGGTAACTATTTCCTCTAAGGAAGGCTTTGATGTGGTTATGGAAAACAATCTCTTTGTAATCCTAGATACTACATTGACCCCAGAACTGGTTAATGA
>CAZFIO010000111.1:0-6554 GCA_964519585.1 uncultured Tissierellaceae bacterium | reverse complement strand
ACGGCCATAAAAATAGGCCACTTATAGGAATTAGTTTCCTTTTTCAAGGTAGCTAGGGTTGCTGCACATGGGGTATAAAATAAAATCATAACCATAAAGGCACTTGCTGTAAGAGGAGTAAAGACCCCTTGAATAGCCTTTATAAGTTCGCTACCCTCACTAACCCCTGCATAAACCATACCTAGGGTAGCAATTACTGCCTCCTTGGCTGCAATCCCAGCAAAGAGGCTCACTGCTGCTTCCCAGCTTCCAAATCCTGCAGGTGAAAATATGGGGGCTATAAAGCTACCTATTTTACCCAAGACACTTGCCTGGCTATAGGGTTCAACTCCAAAAGGAATTCTAGAAAATATCCACAAAAATGAAATAACTATAAATATTGCAGTTCCAGCCCTATGGATAAAGTCCCAAACCTTATCCCACATATCCCTAAGAACTGATCTCCAGGAAGGTAATCTATAGGGAGGTAACTCCATAATAAAGTCAGATGATTCACCTTTAAAAAGTGTTTTACTAAAGATCTTACCAGCCAAAAGGGCCATGGAAATTCCAAGAGCATAGAGGGTAAATAAGACTATACCACCATTATTAGGGAAAAAAGCTGCTATAAAGACTAGGTATATAGGTAGCTTGGCCCCACAGGACATAAAGGGATTAATAAGCATGGCAACCATTCTGTCCTTTTTATTGTCCAGTGTCCTAGTGGACATAATACCAGGGACATTGCACCCAAAACCTACAATCATAGAAATAAAGGTCTTACCATGAAGGCCAAGAGATCTCATTAGGCCGTCCATTACATAGGCAGCCCTGGCCATATAACCAGTATCTTCCAGAATGCCTATAAAGAAATATAGGACAAGAATTAAAGGAATAAATTCAAATACAGCAGCTATACCCCCAAAAACCCCTTCTGATAGGAAGGAACTTAAGAGTTCTGGAGCATTGATTTTTTCTAGTCCAAGTAAGAGTAAATCCCCAAGGCCTTCTATAGAGTTTGCCACAAATTCTCCAAATATATCTTCACCAATGGCGAAGGTAAGCTGGAAGATTACAAACATTATAAACCCAAATATTGGCAATCCTAGGTACTTATGCGTGATTATCCTATCAATTTTATCCGTCAAAGTTGTTTTATAGTCTTCAGGTTTATTAAGGCTATTTGTAAGGATTTCCCCAATAAAGTTATACCTTCTATCTATAATATCTAATTCATAATCCACAGAAGAATTTTTAATTTCTGCTAGACTTGTTTTTAAATCAACATTAGGAATTTTATCTAGCTGACTTGAAACTTCTTCATCCCCTTCTAAAAACTTAATTGCTATCCACTCCTTGGGAAAACCAAGGTCCACTCCATTTAAAAGGTCTTTCAATCTATTTAAGGTCTTATCAATTTCATCACCATAAGTAAAATTCAACTTCCTATAATTTGTATCTTCCATAGCCTCAACCGATTTTTTAACCAATTCGCTCAAACCCTGCCTTTTGGAGGCAACAGTTGCAACTATAGGCATACCCAAAGACTTAGAAAGGGTATCAAGGTCAATCTCTATATTTTTTTCAGCTGCTTCATCCATCATATTTAGAGCTATTATAACACTTGCACCCATCTCCATCAATTGAGTGGTTAAGTAAAGGTTTCTTTCAATATTCGTAGCATCTATAACATTTATAACAATATCAGGCTTGTCCTTAAGTATAAAATCCCTGGCTACCACTTCATCCTCAGAATAGGCTCCCAGGCTATAGGTACCAGGAAGGTCTACTATACTATATTCTTTTTGATTATATTTAATTTTTCCTGTCTTTTTTTCAACTGTAACCCCAGGCCAGTTTCCTACATGTTGATTAGACCCTGTCAAGGCATTAAAAAGTGTGGTTTTTCCACTATTGGGATTACCCACCAGTGCAATAGTGTTCATATCTTCATCCCTTCTATGATAAATAGCCTCCTAGGAGACTATTTTGTTTACTATGATTTTATTGGCCAGTCCCTTTCCTAGGGCAAGTTTATGGCCAGATAAGTTTAATATAACAGGTCCAATGTCGTTTTTAATCATCTTCACACGGGTCCCCCTATTTAATCCTAATTCATATAACCTTTTTCTGGCATGGCAACCACCAGAAATCTCTGTAATTGTTCCAGCTTCATTTACCTTAAGCAATGATAAAGCTATATTAGCCATGATAATCTCTCCCTTTAGTTATGTAAGTTAAATGGTTAATTGATATTCATTATCATTAGTATAAAACAAAATTATAAATAAATCAATAGTTATTTACTAGGAATTAAAAATATAAATGAATCCTAGTTTTATAAAAAAGTGTTAGGAAGAAATAAAGGGGGTAAGATACTATTATAATATGTAAATACTTAACAAGGGTGAACATAGGGGACGCGAAATTTTGTTCACGGGTGTAGGGTTCTCCACCCCTACAAAGGTCGGGGTGACATTCCTCCCTGTCATCCAGGGAGAAGCGAAGGATCTTGGACCCGAAAGAATTGACCCAAACCCTGACCAACCGACCAACTGACCAACCTACCAAAAAAACAATTTGACAAATCCAATTTATCATGTTATATTAAATACACACCCCCCCCTAGGGTGGGGGGTAGCAGGAGATAAAGGAGTGCTATTATGGCTATAAAGAAACTTGATATATTAGTATCTGGTATGACTTGAGCATCTTGTTCAAGTAGAGTTGAGAGGGGTCTCAACAAAAAAGAAGGTATAAAAAGTGCAGTAGTTAACTTACTAGGAGAAAAGGCAAGTGTGGAATATGATGAAGAAATCATAAGGCCAAAAGAAATAGTTGAAGTGATTGAAAAGGTTGGTTTCCAAGTACCTGATGAAACTATTACCCTTTTAATTGAGGGCATGACCTGTGCTGCTTGCTCCACCAGGGTGGAAAAGGTCTTAAGTAAATTAGAAGGGGTTACAAAAGCCAGTGTAAATCTTTCTACCAATAAGGCAACAGTTCATTTTCCGTCAGGAATTATTTCAAATGAAGACTTAATAAATGCAGTAAAAAAGGCAGGTTATAATGCAGAGGTTGAAATAGAAGTAGACTTAGACAGGGAAAAGGAAAAAAGAGAAAAAGAAATCAAATCTCTCAAGACTTCATTTATTATTTCAGCAATCTTAAGTCTACCCTTATTCTCAGCCATGTTCTTCCATATGGCAGGGATAGATATATTTTTAAACAATGGATGGGTTCAACTGGTTTTGGCAACACCTGTCCAATTTATAATTGGATATAGGTTTTACAAGGGTGCCTACAATGCCCTAAGGGGTGGGGGTGCCAATATGGATGTCCTAGTTGCCATGGGTACATCAGCAGCTTATTTCTTCTCCATATATAATCTCTTGGTAGGAGTAGAAGAATACTACTTTGAAGCATCTGCCGTAATAATCACTCTGATTATTTTGGGTAAGAGATTTGAAGCAGTAGCAAAAGGCAAAACTTCAGAAGCCATAAAGAAGCTTATGGGCCTACAACCTAAAACAGCCCGTATAGTTAGGGATGGTAAGGAGATAGATATTCCTATAGAAGAGCTAGGACTTGGAGATATAGTTGTAGTAAGGCCAGGGGAAAGGGTCCCAGTGGATGGGATCATAGTAGAAGGCAATTCAGCCTTGGACGAATCCATGATTACAGGAGAAAGTATTCCTATAGATAAGTCTGTAAATGATGAAGTTATTGGGGCTACTATAAATAAGTTTGGATCCTTTAAGTTTAAGGCGACAAAAATAGGAAAAGATACTGTATTATCCCAGATAATAAAGTTAGTAGAGGATGCCCAAGGTTCCAAGGCTCCTGTACAAAGATTAGCAGATAAGATTTCGGGAGTTTTTGTACCAGTTGTGGTTCTTATTGCCCTTATAACCATAGTGGTCTTTGCATTACTTAAGGACTTTAATACAGGCCTTATAAATGCAGTGGCAGTTTTGGTTATTGCCTGTCCATGTGCCCTGGGTCTAGCAACTCCTACGGCAATTATGGTAGGGACTGGCAAGGGGGCAGAAAGTGGAATTTTGATAAAATCTGGAGAACATTTAGAAAGAGCCCACAAGATGGATACCATTATTTTTGACAAGACAGGTACCATAACCAAGGGTGAACCAGAAGTTACAGACATAGTGTCCTTTGGTAGGTTTGAAGAGGAAGAGATATTAAGGATTGCAGCATCTGTGGAAAAGGCCTCAGAGCATCCACTTGGTCAAGCCATAGTAAGTGAGGCTGAATCACAAGGCTTAAGGCTAGTTACCCCCAAGGACTTTACAGCCATTCCGGGCAAGGGGCTACAAGCTGTATTTGAAGAAATGAATATCCTTATAGGAAACAGAAGACTTATGACAGAGTCTAATATAGGGGTTGCATCTAGGGAAAATGACTTATTAAAACTTGAAGAAGAAGGAAAAACAGCCATGCTAATTGCCATAGATGGGGAATTGACTGGGATAATAGCTGTAGCGGATCAGATAAAGGAAACATCCCTAAAAGCTATAGAGGAATTAAAGGCTATGGGTCTAGAGGTCTATATGATTACAGGGGACAATGAAAGAACAGCCCAAGCCATAGCAAAGGAAACTGGAATTACCAAAGTCTTGGCAGATGTATTGCCTGAAAATAAGGCGGAGGCTGTGGAAGAATTAAAAAGACAGGGTAAGCATGTAGGTATGGTTGGAGATGGAATCAATGATGCCCCAGCCCTAGCAGCAGCTGATGTAGGTTTTGCCATAGGTACAGGTACAGATGTGGCCATGGAGGCAGCGGATATAACCCTTATGAGGGGGGACCTAAATGGTGTAGTAACTGCCATAAGATTAAGTCACAGGACCATGAGGACCATAGTGCAGAATCTTTTCTGGGCATTTTTCTACAACACCATAGGGATACCCTTTGCAGCCCTAGGTTTCCTAAATCCAATGGTGGCAGGAGCAGCAATGGCATTTTCCTCGGTATCAGTAGTTGCAAATTCATTGAGGTTGAAGAAATTCAAATAGCAACAATAGTCAAGCGATAGACAAGAAATAGTCAAGCGATAGACTAACAATAGTTTTAGGGTAGGGCTTTGGGGAAAAAAGGAAACCTATCCCTTGCAGTTGAGATGACCTAGGTCAGGCTTTGAAGTTTCAGGTGGACAGAGTCGTCCACCCCTACGACCAATCTGATATTTTGCTAGTACTAGCAGGTGTAGTGGCGGACGCCCCTGTCCGCAGACCCAAAAGCTAGACCCCAACTACAACTGTTTAACTATTGTTTAACCATCGTTCAACAACTGTTTAACTATTGTTAAAAAAAGGAGTGTTGAAAATGATAAAAACATTAATCGTGGAAGGTATGTCCTGTGGACATTGTGAAATGGCAGTAAAAAAAGCCCTAAATGAACTTGAAGGAGTATCAAGTGTACAAGTAGATTTAGGAGAGAAAAGAGTTGTGGTTGAAGGGGAAAATCTTCAAGATGCAAAATTAAGAGAAGCCATAGATGATGCAGGTTATGACATAGTAAAAATTGATTAGAAGATGGTGAGGCAATGAATGAGGGTAAGTTAAATGCAGCAAGAAAATTAAAGACGGCCAGGGGCCAGATAGACGGGATTATTAAAATGATCGAAAGTGATAGGTATTGTGTAGATATTTCCACCCAAATCCTATCAGTTATTGGTCTCTTAAAAAAGTCCAATATTGATGTTCTAAATTCCCATATTAGGTCTTGTGTATCTACAGCCATTCTAGAAAGTGAGGATCATGGCGAGGAAAAGATTGAAGAAATTATAAATATTATAGACAGATATATAAAATGATACTCCTGGGCTTAGGAGTTTCATTTTATATGGGGTAAAATTAATTTTGTGATATCCCTGATTAGTGATACCTTATCTTTAGGAATCCTAGTGAGAATTTCTATAAGTTCTTGGATTTCTGGGCTAATACTACTACCATAAGAATCTTCTATAGCATCCATGCTAATAAAGTCTTTTATATCATAGCTTTTTCCCCTAACTATGTAATCTATAGACAACTTCAAAGAATCAGCGATTTTTAATAGGGTGTCCAGACTCATAGTCCTGTCCCCTCTTTCAATTTGCCCAATATAAAAGGAAGATAAATCTACAATTTCAGCGAACTTCTCCCTAGTTAATCCAAGATATTCTCTTTCGGCACGGATTCTATTGCCAATTTCCCTAAGGAATAGAGTTTTTCCAATGTCTTTCATATAAATGCCCCCTATTTAAACTCTAAATCTTAAATCCTAGATTTTGAATATGCTAGTAGCATAAAATTGACATTGCCAACTTGAGAAAAGCTATTGTAATTTATATAATTTTATTATACTATGTTGTTACATTGTAAAAAAATATATAAACAGATATAATTTAGGAGATTCCATATGGAAAAAGAAATTAAAGAACTTAAGAATAGGCTTAATGAAGCAGTTGAAGAAAACCAGCTTGACAATGAATTAATCCTAGCTTTAAGCAGAGAGCTAGATGAACTTATAGTGGAATACTATAGGACAAATCAGAACAATAACATAAGTGAAT
>CAZFIO010000110.1:0-7284 GCA_964519585.1 uncultured Tissierellaceae bacterium | reverse complement strand
TATTAAGTGCAGCTAGTAACCATTGTTCAGCTACAGTTCAAAAATGGAGGAAGATTATGAAAATTGGATTAATAGGACTACCTATGGTAGGAAAAACAAGCCTGTTTAATTTGCTTACAGGCTCAGATATAGAAATAGCAGGATTTTCTACTGGTAAGGTAAGTGCGAATTTAGGTATGGCAAAGGTTCCTGATGAAAGACTTGGGTTTCTAAGAAAGTTGAATAATGCAAAAAAGACCATCCATGCCACCATGGAAATAGTTGATGTACCTGGACTATCAAAGGGTGCAAGTACAGGGAAAGGGGTGGGGAATCAATTTTTAGAAAACATTAGACATAGTGATGTTTTAGTTCATATAGTTAGGGCTTTTAAGGATGAAAATATTCTTCATGAAGAAGGGTCTATAAATCCTATGAGAGATATAGAAACTATAAATATGGAATTATTATTTGCAGATTTAGCTGTCATAGAAAACCGTATAGAAAGAATTGAAAGCTCTAGAAAAACAACAAAAGAAGATATAGAGCAAATGGAAGTTCTAAAGAAATGTAAAGAAGGCCTAGAAAATGGACTACTAATTCATAGCTTAGATTTATCCGAGGGTGAGAAAGAAGTCTTAAAGACCTTTTCATTTTTATCAGAAAGACCTATGATAATTGTTGTCAATATTGACGAAGATCAACTAGTAGATGGAAATTATCCAGGTAAAAATCAGTTGGAGAAGTTTTCTCAGGAAATGAATACACCAGTTATAGAAATCTCTGCTAAAACAGAACTTGAAATATCCCAGTTAGATGCAGAGGATAGAGAAATCTTTATGGAAGACCTAGGAATAAAAGAGACTGGAATAGATAAACTGTCAAAAACATGCTACAGTTATTTAGGACTAATTTCATTTATAACTGCAGGAGAAGTTGAAGTAAGGGCCTGGCCTATAAGAAAGGGAACCATAGCAAAGTATGCGGCAGGAAAAATCCACTCTGATATAGAGAAGGGTTTTATAAGGGCAGAAGTATGTAAATTCAAGGACCTAAAAGAGTATGGGTCCATGGTCAAAGCTAGGGAAAAGGGACTGGTAACCCTGGAAGGCAAGGAGTATATAGTTGAGGATGGGGATATAATTAACTTTAGATTCAATGTTTAAGAGTAGACATAAAAAAGTTTAGGGTGGTAGATATGAAAAGACTTGCTATTATATTAATCATAATATTTGGCTTGACAGGGCCAAAATTATCATATGCAGAATCTGAAACATATAGAGTAGCAGGAGATAGCCAATTCCCACCCTATGAATATGTAGATTCAAATGGAACATTTAAGGGGTTTAATGTAGATTTATTAAAGGCCATAGGACTTGTCACTGGAATAGAGTTTGAATTTATACCCCTAACTTGGGACCAGGCCTACAACTCCATAAGTCAAGGTCAGGCAGACATAATCCAGGGTATGAAGGAATCAGATGAAAGAAAAAATAAGTTCCTATTTTCCAATTCCCTCCTAATGAATTCCCAATCCATATTTGTAAAAGATGATAATACAGACATAAAGAGTTTGAAGGATTTAAGTGGGAAGGTAGTGGCCCTTAATGTGGAGGAAATTTTATATGATGAAATTAAGGAAATTCCTGATGTAAGGATAATAGAGTACAGAAGCTTTGATGAGGCCCTGCAAAACTTGCTAGATGGAAGGGTAGACTCCCTGATAGGAAACACCCTAACCATAAACTATCTCTGCAAGGAAAAGGACTCCATAGGGGATATAAAAATTGTAGGAGACACCCTCAATGAACAGAAGTATTCTATGGCTGTAGGCAAGGATAACAGGGCCCTGTTAGATAAGCTAAACAAGGGGCTTCTAGAGATTCAAAAAAGTGGCATGTATGATTCCCTTTATAGAAAATGGTTTGGCACACCTATAAAAAATGTAAAGGCTAGATATGAAACTATACAGAGGTTTTTAATCCTTACAACCATAGGCCTTATACTCTTAAACATTGTAATACAAACCTTTAATAAAAGATTAAAGGGGATAATAGAGAAAAAAACTGAAGAGCAAAAGGCCCTAGTAAATGAATTGAGGAATTATGATAAGCTGCAATTCATGCAAAAAATTATATCATCCTTGGCCCATGAGATTAGAAACCCTATGACTTCAATAAGACTTTATACAACACAAATAGGGGATAAGCTTGAAAACAAGGAATTTTTGCTAGCTGCCTCTGAAGATATCCCATCAGAGATAGATAGGATAGACAGACTTATTCAGGAATTTATGCAATATATTTCCCCAAGAAAACCTCTGCAATTAGACCTAAACCTTCATGAAGAATTGGAAAATACAATAAAACTAGTAAAACTTCAAATGAAAAATGTAAATATTAACCTAGATATAGATAAAGCATACTTTATCAAGTTTGATGCTAGTCAATTCAAACAAGTAATTATTAATATCCTACTTAATAGTAGGGATGCGATAAAGGATACAGAGAATCCCACTATATATATATCTGCTAGATCTTATGGTGATGAGATTATACTTTCATTTATGGATAATGGACATGGTATGAATGAAGATGAAATTCAATATATATTTGAACCATTTTTCACCACCAAGGAGTTTGGCAATGGAGTGGGTATGTTTGTAGTCAAACAAATTGTTGACGAAAATGGTGGTAGAATTTTAGCAGAAAGTGCTGGTGAGGAAAAAGGAATGCTAATCAAGCTTTATGTAAAGAAGGGTGATGCAAGTGAAAAACAAGCTACTGATTGTTGATGATGAGGTTAAAATACTAAGGTCCCTTAGGTTCCTCTTGGAGGACAAATATGATGTATATACAAGTGCCAAATCTACTGATGCCTTAGAAAAATTTAAAAAAGAAAAGATAAGACTAGTCTTGCTTGATTTACGGCTAAAGGAGGAGAGTGGACTTGACTTATTGGAAGAATTTTTGAAGGTAGACTCAAATGCTATTGTTATCATTATGACAGCTCATTCAACCATAGAAAATTCTATAAAGGCTATAAAATTAGGTGCCTTCTATTTTATAACAAAACCTATAGACAATGACCAATTGATTCTACTTCTAAACACTGCAGAAGATAAGCTAAAGATGGCAAAAAAGATTTCAAGCCTGAAGCTCCATGTTAAAAAAGAAATCATTGGTGAAACTCCCTACATTAAGGAAGTAATAGAAATAATAAATAAGGTTAAGGATACCAATGCAACCATCTTAATAACAGGTGAAAGTGGCACGGGTAAGGAATTGATAGCTCAAGAAATACATACATCCAGCAACAGAAGGTCTAACCCTTTTATTGCTATAAATTGTGCTGCCATGCCGGGAGAACTTTTAGAAAGTGAACTATTTGGTTATAAGAAGGGTTCTTTTACTGGTGCCTATAAGGATGAAGTTGGTATAATAAGAAGGGCTGACAAGGGGACCCTGCTTTTAGATGAGATTGGTGAAATGGACCTAAAACTTCAATCAAAGCTTTTAAGGTTTTTACAGGACAAGGAAGTAAGGCAGGTAGGAGATGCAGAATCACATAGGGTGGATGTAAGGGTGGTTTGTATCACAAACAGGGACTTAAGGATGGAGGTTGAAGCAGGAAATTTTCGTGAAGACCTCTACTATAGGATAAATGTAATCAATATTGTAGCACCACCACTAAGGGATAGAATAGAGGACCTAAAGCACCTAATCCCCTACTTTATAGATAAATACAATATTTCCTTTAACAAGGACATAAAGGCTATGAGTCCAGAGGCTTATGAAATATTAAGCAATTACTCTTTTAAAGGCAATATTAGGGAACTAGAAAATATTATACAAAGGGCAGTTCTCCTAAACAGAGGTGAGTATATAGATAGTGATTCCCTTTATATAAGTCCACAAAATATTATCAGTAAGCCTAGAAGTCCTGATCTTCATAAGGATGAAAATCATATAAAGATATATGAAGGAGAAGACATGAAACAAATAGAAAGGAAGGCAATCAGCTTTGCCCTGGATAAAAATAATCAAAACAGGAAGTGGACTGCTGAAAGTCTAGGAATAAGTGAAAGAACCCTTAGGTATAAAATCAAGGAGTATGGCCTATAGTTACCCTGCAAATATTGCACCCTGCAAATAGTGCAGGGTGTTTTTTTATATCTATTTCTATTAAAAGTATTATATTTAGGAAAGAAATGGCTAAAACACATGCAAATTCATATTAATAAAAGTTGGCATAAAAATTGCAGTTATATAATTGTAGTCAATTGTTCATACTTAAATTAAGGAAGGGGGTTAGGGGCCCTAGGAATTATAAGTATTTTATTAGAAAATTAGGAGGGTTAATATGAAATTTGAAGTAGTTGAAGGACTTATGAATATTAATGTAGACGTTGCAAGTACCTTAGCATTTGCTGCTATACTATTATTATTAGGATACTTTGTAAAAAACAAGGTTGCGATTTTGGATAAATATTGTATACCTGCACCAGTTATTGGTGGATTTATATTTATGTTTATCACATATTTAGGACATACTACAGGAGCATTTGCATTTAACTTTGAAAACATATTCCAAGATATGTTTATGCTTGCTTTCTTTACAACTGTAGGTTTGGGTGCAAGTTTTGCCCTTCTTAAAAAAGGTGGGAAATTATTAGTAATTTATTGGTTAGTTGCTGGAGTTATATCTGTAATTCAAAACATATTGGGCATAGGTATAGCCAAGGTTATAGGATTAGAAGCACCTTATGCCCTACTAGCTAGTGCCATATCTATGATTGGTGGCCATGGTGCTGCACTTTCATATGGTGGAGACTTTGTAGAAGCTGGATATGCAGCAGGGAGTTTAGTAGGAGCAGCTGCTGCAACATTTGGACTTATATCTGCAGTCCTAGTAGGTGGACCCTTAGGAAGAAGACTTATTGAAAAACACAATCTTACTCCAGATGAAGATGATTCATTTGATACGTCAGTTACAGAAATCAATGTTGCAACAGGAGACAAATTAACTTCCCTAGATGTTATTAAAAATGTTTCTGCAATAATTATTTCCATGGCTTTGGGTACAATAGTCTCAGGATGGGTATCTAAACTAATAGGTATGAGTTTCCCTAATTATGTTGGTGCCATGTTTGTTGCAGTAATCCTTAGAAATGTGAATGAAAAGGCTAATTTCTACAAATTCGATTTTGCCCTAGTTGATGAAATAGGAAATGTTATGCTTAACCTATATCTATCCCTAGCACTTATGACCTTAAAACTTTGGGAACTATCGGGTTTAATAGGTGGAGTTATGCTGGTAGTATTGGCACAAGTTGTTCTAGTAGTTTTACTTGGCTACTTTGTAGTATTTAGAATACTAGGAAGCAACTATGATGCTGCAGTAATGGTATCAGGCCTTGCAGGACACGGGCTAGGAGCGACCCCTTCAGCTATAGTAAACATGACAGCAGTAAATGAAAGATATGGTATGAGCAGAAAGGCCATGATGATTGTTCCTATAGTTGGAGCTTTTCTAGTGGATATTATTTATCAGCCACAGACAATTTGGTTCATTAAAACCTTTGTAGGCAACTTAAAATAAGATACAATAGATGTAAAAGAGGAGGAAATCATGAAAAAGTTAATGGAATGCGTACCAAACTTTAGTGAAGGTAGAAACTTAGAGGTAGTAGAGAAAATTATTGATGAGGCTAGAAATGTTGAAGGAATCACCATACTAGACTATTCATCTGACAAGGACCACAACAGAACAGTTCTTACAATGATAGGTTCTCCAGAACAAGTGAAGGAAGCTGCCATCAATACAGCAAAAAAGGCAGCAGAATTAATCGATATGTCCAAGCATGAAGGAGCCCATCCAAGAATGGGAGCTACAGATGTTGTACCCTTTACACCTGTTTCAAATGTAACTATCCAGGAATGTGTTGAAGTTGCAAAAGAGGTTGCTGAGGAAATAGGCAGCTGGGGAATTCCAGTCTACCTATATGAGGATGCAGCAACAAGCCCTGGAAGACAAAACCTTGCAGCCATCAGAAAAGGCCAATACGAAGGTTTTTTTGCAAAAATCAAGGAAGAAGATTGGACACCAGATTATGGTCCACAAGAATTCAATGCTAAAAGTGGTGGAACAGTAGTAGGTGCTAGAGTTCCACTAGTAGCCTTTAATATAAACCTTGATACACCAGATGTAGAAATAGCAGACAAGATTGCAAAAACAGTAAGACATATAGGTGGGGGACTAAGATTTGTTAAGGGTATAGGCTTAAAACTTGAAGAAAGAAACCAAACCCAAGTTTCCATGAATCTGGTAAACTATGAAAAATCAGCAGTTTACCAAGCTTTTGAAATGGTAAAAATGGAAGCAAAAAGATGGGGAGTAAATGTAGTAGGCAGTGAGGTAATAGGAACAGTTCCAATGAAGGCCTTACTTGATGCTGCAGAATACTATCTACAAATCGAAAACTTTGATATAGACCAAATATTAGAGAAAAGATTACTAGACCAAGCTGACTAATAGACAGATTTAGGAAAGACTCGCCTTGCGGGTCTTTCTTCTATATGTGCTAAATGTTCTAAAATGATATTATAGCTAGAAGAAACTATAAAAATGAGGTGGAAGTATGAAAATAAAGATTATAAGAAAAGAAGATTTTATAACTACAAAATGGGCAGGTGGAGAAACCACCCAACTAACCATATATCCTGAGGATGCAGTATTTGCTAATAGGGATTTTCTCTTTAGAATATCATCAGCTACATTTACATCCACTGAATCTGAGTTTTCAGATTTTACAGGTTATCAAAGATATATTTTACCCCTTGAAGGAAAGCTGAAATTGGACCATAAGGGTCTTTATAAAAGAGAACTAAATAAGTATGATGCAGAATACTTTGATGGCTCTTGGTCTACCTATTCAGAAAATACCCTGGATTGTAGGGATTATAATTTTATAGTCAAAAATGGAAGCCAGGCTAAAATGCAAATCCTAAATCAGGGAGATGAATATAGTCTGAAGAGTTCACAGATAGTGACTATGTTTTCTATGGAGGATTATGAGATTCAGATTGGGGATGAAGAGAAGAAGGTGGAAGGGTTTTCACTTTTAGTTTTAGAAACAGAAAAAGAAGAAAAGATTACTATAGAAAATGCAACAGTACCGGTAATAGTAACAGAGTTTAGGAAGTAGTAAGGGGATGGATTGAGAAGATTTGCCGGGTTTGGTGAACATCAGGAGAATTAGGCGCAGCTAATCCATAAATATTTGGCCTGTTGAAAAAGTAATAA
>CAZFIO010000109.1:0-7442 GCA_964519585.1 uncultured Tissierellaceae bacterium | reverse complement strand
GTTTTAAATATTTATTCGAACATATCTGGTTAGATTTGTTGCACTTTATTCTCCTTATGCGACACAATGAGCCAGCGAATCTATACCTATAGGTCCCAAGATACTCCTCCACATCAATTATAAAATTATGAATTATGAATTTTAAATTATGAATTGTTGCAATTCTCTGATATAATAAATGTATCCATACATTGAGGGGGTTGGTAGAATGTTTGATATTCAGCTGGATAAAAACTCTAATACACCGTTATACATGCAGGTTTATGATTATTTCAAAAACCTAATAGAAAACAACAATATCGGAAATACAAAGTTACCTTCTATTAGGTCCTTGGCTAAAAAGTTAAAGGTTAATAATGTAACCATAGTAAATGCCTATAGGCTACTGGAGCAGGAAGGCTATGTTTACTCTATAAAGGGTAGTGGTACCTATGTAAAAATCATGCCTGACCCTGAATACCTACCCTACTTGGAAGAAGGGGATGTTGAGTTGATGGTTTCTGGAATCTTGCCCCTGTCCAAGGATAATATAAACTTTGCCTCCATTTCCCCCACACCCTTACTTTTTCCTATAGAGGAATTTAAGAAATCTCTAGTGGAGGTTTTGGATAGGGACGGGGCCCATGCCTTTCTTTACCCTGAAGTAAGTGGCTATGAACCCTTGAGAGAATCTATCTCTAAATTTTTATTTATGAATTATGATATAAAAATTGATAAGAACCAAATCCTCATAACATCAGGTGGACAACAGGCTCTAGATATAGTTGCCAAGGCCTTGATCAATACGGGGGATACCATCTTTGTTGAAAATCCCACCTACTCAGGAGCTATTGCCAGTTTTAATTCCAGGGGTGCCAGGGTTAGGGGAATACCTATTTTAAATGATGGTATTGATTTGGATCTACTTGATCACTATGTAAAGAGAGAAAAACCCAAATTCCTATATATAATGACCAACTACCAAAGCCCTACAACCTACTCCTACTCCAAGGCGAAAAAGAAAGAACTATTAAAAATGGCATCTAAGTATGATTTCTATATTATTGAAGATGATTTTTTAACTGATTTAAACTATGACAATGAAAAAAGGTATCCCCTTAAGTCCATGGATACAGAAAATAGGGTGATATTTATAAAGTCTTTTTCCAAGATATTTATGCCAGGGATTAGGATCGGTTTCCTAACCCTATCTAAAAATCTTTATGGAGACATAATCAAGGCCAAGCATACAACTGATATTTCTTCCTCAGGCTTTCTACAAAGGGCCTTTGATCATTATCTAAGGACTGGTTATTGGAAGAATTATATTGAAAGGGTAAGAAGCGACTATGCTAGAAAGTATAGGCTAATGGTTAGTGAGCTGGAAAAGTTTAAGAAGTTTTTTATATCCTATGTCCCGCCCAATGGAGGCATAAGTATATGGCTAAATCTACCTGCAGGTATAGATGCTCTGGACCTATATGAGGAATGTCAGAAGAACAACCTATCAATTGTACCAGGTATAGTTTTCTTTATAGATGAGACTATAAATATGAATTATATAAGGCTAAGTTTTGGTGCCATACATGATGATGAGATAGTTAAGGGAATGAAAACCCTCTATGAGATAATATCAAAAATGTTTGTAAATTTGCAAAGTGACTATATGCCATTCATATAGAGAACCATAGTCTAGCAATAGACAAGCAATTGTCAAACAATAGTTTCACTGAGGTCAAGCTTTGGGGTCACTGGTGGACAGGGTCGTCCACCACTACGGATGCCCTGGCAACTGCTCCACCCGGGTCATTTCGACTGGAGCGTAGCGGAATGAAGAAATCTTTTCTTTTGGGTCTGCCGGCGACCAAAGGTGCGCCCCTACATGAAACTTGGGGATTTGCTTTGGCTCATTCTGGCAGGTTCGTCCGCCACTACAATTATTCCCCTATTGTTCAACCATTGCTCAACTATTGTTCTTTATAACTTTACTAAAACTAGTAGCAAAGTCACAAATCCCACCAATCCAAAGATAGGATATATGATACTTACCAGATTTGTAAAGCCGAAACTTGCCAAGGGTATACTAGTTAAGGAAAGAAAAATTGCCACCAGTAGCTGGTTTTTACCCCAAGATAATTTATTAATAAAGCCAAAACCGTTGGCTAGGGCTGTGGTAAACATAGCAATCCAAAGGATAATAGTATAGAGCCTCCCATATACTGGCCCTATAAATCCACTAATCTTTAGCATAGGGATTTCCGCATATAAGACTTCATTGTAAAATAAAAAGCATGAATGCAAGATAGACAAACCCAGTATATATAAGACTAGTCCACCAAGACTGCCGCCCAAGATGGCAGTTTTTTTGTCTTCAATAAGAGAATGTAGGGATGAAAATACCACAATAATCAAGAGGGAATTTGAGCCAAAGTATAGGATTGCAGATGTAAGAAAATTCCCCTTAATTCCTAGGTTAATTCCCTGTAGGTTAGAAAAATTATAACCCTCCTGACTTCCTATATAATAGGCAGTAAATAGGATACCAATAATCAAAAGGGGAACTAGGATTACATTTATAAAGGAGAGTCCTTCTAAGTCAAACAAGAAGACAGTAAAGCAAGATATAATCATTACCATAAGCCCTAGATTAAATGATTTTCCCATTTGCTCCTTAAATATGGCCCCACTACCAGCTACCATTATGGCAAAACCTGTGTATAGGGATATAAGTATAAGTAGGTCTATCAACCATCTGCTATCTTTTGTAAAAATTATTTCCAATAATTCATTTAAATCTTTTATTTTTTTATTATATATCTTTATCAATAGGGAGCTTCCCAATAGGATAAATAAGATTCCAGAAATAAGCAAACCCCAACTTCCCTTTAGGCCATAGATTCCAAAGAACTCAATTATTTCCCTACCAGAGGCAAAACCTGCCCCTATAACTGTCCCTATATATATTGATGCAATTTTGATCCAAGATCTCTTCATAATAAAACCTCCCTGTAAATCATATTACTGGGAGGGTAATCATATAACTCAACTATAATTTTGTTGGTTACTTGCATGTTTTAAAATTATATTATACTGGAGAATTTTATTTTTCTACTTCTATATCATTTGCTTCTTGGTCTAGCTTTTCTACTTTTACTCTTTCGATAACTCCATCAGATGACTTCAAAATTTTTAACCTTATATTTCCTAATTCAAACTCTGCTCCATCTTGTATCAGGCTTGTATCTCCATTTGTCAGGTTAAATGCAAGACCACCTAGGGTATGGCCCTTATCTATTGGAAGCTTTATGCCTGTTTCTTTCATAAGTTTTCTTATGGTTGTTGATGCAGAATATTCGCCCTCTTCTTTATCCCTACTTACAAAAGATTTTGCAAGTGGTACATATTTTATGGTTATAAATAAAATTGCGATTGCTATTGTTCCCAATACCAAGTCCATCATAGTATCTCCATATATTAACATCTTTCTAGCAATTACAAATAAAATCAATTCTAACATAGAATTTATGGAGTGGGATATTAGCATAAGCATTAATTCTACCCCTACAACTATTAAGAGGGTATGGGCTAAAAATTGTTTAAATACACTATAGGATGTAACAGCGTCTGCCATAAAAATAGAAACAAAATACTTAACAATATCAATTAGGCCTATGGCTATACCTATGGCCAATAAAACTGTTAATATAATTTCTAATACCAATGCAATATCCGTTAGTTTATCAATTATATATTTTTTTCTCAATTTGAATCCTCCAAAAAAATATTTTATACAGACATGTTTTTCTCTGCTTCTTTTCTTAGTTTTTCTAAAACCTTCTTTTCAATTCTAGAAACAGTCATTTGTGAAATATCTAGCTTTTTTGCTATATTTACCTGAGTGTTTTTATTGAAATATCTTTCTATCAAAATACTTTTTTCTATATCATTTAGGATTAACATTATTTTTTCTAGAAAATCATTGTTCTCAATTTTGCTGAAATAGAAGTCTTCTTCTCCTATTAAGTCTGATAGGTTTATATCCTTGTCATCATTGTTAGAATCAAAGGTTAAGTCTAGAGATTGAGGAGTGTATACCTTGCTGGCTTCCATGGCTTCTAGGACTTCTTCTTCGGTGCAGGATAGGTAGTTTGCTATATCTGCCACTGTTGGGGATCTTTGCAGGGTTTGGCTTAAATGAACTTTTGAATTGTTTATCTTCTTTGATAATTCCTGTATTCTTCTAGGTACCCTGATTGTCCATCCCTTGTCCCTAAAATACTTCTTTATTTCACCTATAATAGTTGGTGTAGCAAAACTTGAAAACTCAAATCCCTTATCTATATCATACCTGTCTATGGAATATATAAGTCCAATTGAAGCCACTTGAAATATATCATCATACTCTATACCCTTGTTGGTGTATTTTTTTGATAGGATTTCTGCTATATATAGGTGTTCCTCTATAAGTAGATCCCTTATCTCCCTATCATTACTTTCCTTATATCTTTTAAAAAGGATTTGAATCTCTTCTTTATTCAGTTTCTTTTTTCTATTTCCCATTAGATATCAATCCTTATTAATCGTATTTTATCATCTCTATTCCTTTATCAGAGAATATAACGTCATCCATTAGAGATTTTATAATCAATAGTCCTAATTCTCCCTCTTTATAGGCTTCGGAAGTTCCTGGAGTGACCTCCCTTACACTATCTACAAAAATATGAAGTTTATCATCTGATATTTCAAATTTCATATTGATTTCCTTTTTTTTATCCCAATTTAGGGCATTGATACATGCTTCCCCTACACAAACCTTGATATCTTCTATATCATCTATGGTAAAGTTCATTTTGTTTGCAATCCCAGAGGTAACCAACCTGGCTGTAGCTATATATTCTACCTTGCTTGGTATGGTTAAATATATAGTGTCCTTAATCATTGTTTTCACCTCTTATAAGAAATAGTTTGTCAAGTTCTGTTATGTGGAATAATTTCCTAATATTTGCCTTTAGGTTAAGGAGGACAATTTTCTTATCTGCTTCTTTTGTACTTTTAAATATACTTATTAGGGCGCCTAGGCCTGTGGAATCTACATATTCCAAGTTTGTCCCATCTATAAGTAGGTCTACTTGTTCTTTCTCAAAGATATCCAAAATCTTGTTTTTAAATTCATTAGAGGTGTATATATCCAAATCACCCTTTGGACTAATTATCCAAGTATTTTCTCCTTCATTAAATTTAACTATAGTTTCTAAGGCCACACTACCCCTCCTATTTCATATCTTTAGTATGCTTTATTTTATAACATATATATACTTATGTAAAGGTAGAATACTAGAAAAACAGGTAATCAGTCAGATTACCCGTTTATTTATTCTTCTACATATTTTGCAACTGCTACTACCTTGTCTTCCTTCATTTTCATAAGGGTAACTCCTTGGGTAGACCTACCCATAGATGAAATATCGCTGCACTTTAGCCTGATTATAGTTCCATTTTTAGAAATCATCATGATTTCATCATCTTTCCCTATAACCTTTGCTGATACTATATCTCCTGTTTTTTCCCTTATATTGTAGGTAGTTATGCCTCTACCACCCCTATTTTGAACCCTATACATATCTAGAGGTGTCCTTTTACCAAAGCCCTGTTCAGTAATTACCACTAGCCAGTTGATATCATTTGCTATATCCATGGCAACAACCTCGTCATCTTCCCTAAGGTTAATGGCCCTTACCCCCATGGCTGTCCTGCCCATGGCTCTTACATCTTTTTCATCAAACCTTATGGACATGCCCTTCCTTGTGACAACTATGATATCTTCTTTACCATCTGTCTTTTTAACAGAGATTAATTCATCTTCATCCTTAAGTGTAATTGCAATAATCCCGCTCTTCCTAATATTGTCAAAGGAAACTAGTTCTGTCTTCTTAACCAGACCTGCCTTGGTGGAAAATACCAAGTTATTTCCAGGTTCATAGGCAGATATTGGGATAATAGCTGATACCCTTTCATCTCCTGATAATTCTAGGATGTTTATTATGGCTGTTCCCCTAGCCTGTCTTCCTGCATCTGGGATTTCATAACCCTTAAGGGAGAATACCTTACCCTTGTTGGTAAAGAAGAGTATGGTGTCATGGGTGGAGGTGATAAATAAATCTTCGACAAAATCCCCATCCCTGGTTGTAAGTCCCGCTATACCCCTTCCTCCCCTTCTTTGCGTCTTATAGGTGGTTTCCGGCATTCTCTTAATGTAGCCATAGTGGGTTAAGGTTATAACTATATCTTCCTCAGCTATCATGTCTTCTATATCTATTTCCCCAGTAGCTGGTACTATCCTGGTTCTTCTTCTATCTCCATATTTTTCCTTAATCTCTAGAATCTCTTCTTTTATAATATTTAACAAGAGTCTTTCATTGGCAAGGATTTCCTTAAACCTATTTATTTCTTTTATAAGCTCTCTGTATTCCTCATCCAACTTATCCCTTTCCAAGCCTGTAAGTCTTTTTAACCTCATATCTAGTATTGCTTGTGCCTGAATATCAGATAGGGAGAAGCTCTTCATTAGACTTTCTTTGGCTATGGCATCTGTTTTTGATGCCCTGATTATTCTTATAATTTCATCAATATTATCCAAGGCAATTTTTAAACCCTCTACAATATGAGCCCTGGCTTCTGCCTTGTTTAGGTCAAATTGAGTCCTTCTGGTAATTATTTCTTTTTGATGGTCTAGGTAGTGGCTAAGCATTTCCTTTAGGTTAAGTATCTTAGGTTCTCCATCTACCAGGGCCAACATTATAACTCCAAAGGTGGTCTGCATTTGGGTATATTTATAAAGATTGTTTAAAACTATATTTGGGTTTGCATCCCTTTTTAGTTCAACTACAATCCTCATTCCATCCCTATCAGATTCATCCCTTAGGTCAGATATACCTTCTATTTTTTTGTCCCTTACATGGTCTGCAATTCTTTCTATTAGGTTGGATTTGTTTACCTGGTAGGGAAGTTCTGTAACTACTATCCTCATTCTCCCCCTGTTGTGTTCCTCTATTTCTGCAACTGCTCTAAGGGTTAACTTGCCCCTACCAGTTCTGTAGGCAGATTTAATCCCCTGGGTTCCTAGTATAAATGCTCCTGTAGGAAAGTCAGGCCCCTTTATTTCCTCTGTTAATTCATCTATTGAGGCTTCAGGATTGTCTATAAGCATAACTACCCCATCTATTATTTCATTTAGGTTGTGGGGTGGAATATTTGTTGCCATACCTACTGCTATACCTGATGAACCATTGGCCAAGAGATTTGGAAACCTACTGGGAAGTACCAGGGGCTCCTTCAGGGTTTCATCGAAGTTTAAACCATAGTCAACAGTTTCCTTGTTTATATCCCTAAGCATTTCCACTGCCATTTTTTCCATTCTTACTTCTGTATAACGCATGGCTGCAGCACTATCACCATCTATAGAA
>CAZFIO010000108.1:0-7491 GCA_964519585.1 uncultured Tissierellaceae bacterium | reverse complement strand
TGGATAATGAAAATAAATATACATATAAGGATTTAAATCACCGTGCCAATAGTCTTGCTAATTATTTTAGGAATGAACTTGGTATAAATAAAGGTGATAGGATTGCTTATATATCTAGAAATAGGATTGAATTAATTGATGGATACTATGGCACTGGGAAACTGGGAGCTATTATGATTCCCTATAATTCTAGGCTTTCAGCTAGGGAGCTGGAGCAATTAATCAATAAGGAAAGTCCTAAGCTTCTTATATATGAAGATATATTTGAAGATAATATTTCAGCTATTAAAGACAAGGTGAATATTGAGGAGTATATAGTCCTTGAAAATGATGGAAATGATGAAAAATATCAAAATATTATAAATTATGATACTAGCCCTGTTTTTTGTAAAGACTTAGACTTTGAGGATACACACTTGATTATCCATACTGGTGGAACTACAGGCCTGCCAAAGGGAGCCATGATTTCCCATAGGGCAGAATTGTTTAACTCTATGAATGAAATCTGTACTTGGGGCCTGAATTATCAAGATAGTGCTCATATAATACTGCCACTATTTCATACGGGGGGATGGAACCTATTGACCCTGCCTCTACTACACGCAGGTGGCAAGATACTGATAAACAAACAATTCGATCCAAAGTTTACCCTAGATGTAATTGAAAGGGAAAAGCCTAGCCTGCTTTTTGGAGCAGCTACTATATTTAGGATGATGGCTGATTTACCAGAGTTTGAAGAAGCTGACTTATCTTCACTAAAGTGGGTTATGGCAGGTGCAGCACCAACTCCTATAAATATTATGGAGAAGTTTTGGAACAAGGGTTTAAAATTCATATTAGGTTATGGAATGACAGAAGCAGGTCCAAATAATCTTTCTACTGCAGCCCAGTTTGTAGAGGATGAGGAAATGAGGGCAAAGTATGCATCAGTTGGGAAGCCTATGTACTTGTCCATGGCTAAAATAGTTGATGAAAATAATGAGGAAGTTGGGGTCAATGAAGTAGGAGAGTTAATCTGGTCAGGCCCACAAATATTTTCAGGTTATTGGGACAATGAAGAAGAAACTAAGGAAACCTTGGTGGATGGATGGGTCTATTCAGGTGATATGGCTAAGGTTGATGAGGATGGTTACTTCTATATAGTAGGTAGGAAGAAAAATATGTTTATAAGTGGTGGTGAGAATGTTTTTCCACCAGAGATTGAAAAAGAATTGTATAAGATTCCTGAGGTAAATGAGGTTTGTGTCTTTGGGGTTCCAGATGATAAGTGGGATGAGGTTGGAAAGGCTGTAATATCCCTAAAGGCAAATATGGAGATTTCAAAAGATGAAATTAAAGATATACTAAGACAAAGCTTGGCCGCCTACAAGGTACCAAAATATATAAAGTTTGTAGATGAAATACCAAAAAACAGTGTTGGTAAAATAGTAATCTCAAAAATAATGGAAATATACGGAACAAGTGATGATAACTAGGAGGTCGCAGATGAATGTAGGTATTAAGAGTATTGGTATTTATATACCGGAAAAGATTAAGGACAGTAATCGGATTGCAGAATTATCTGGGATTCCTGAGGAAGTAATAAGGGAGAAGTTTGGAATCAGAAAGGTGCATGAGGCCAATGATAGTGAAACAGTTTCTGAAATGGGTAGGCTTGCCGCTGAAGACGCCCTGAAGAGTTTTGACCCTAAGAAACTGGACTTGATTATATATTGTGGTAGTGAATACAAGGATTACTATTTGTTTAACTGTGCAGCTGCTATCCAGCATAAGATAGGAGCAGTCAATGCAAATGCTATAGAGCTACACTCCCTTTGTTCAGCAGGGGTTTATTCACTAAAGGTAGCTAAGAGCATGATGCTGGCTGATGAGGAAATAAACCATGTTTTACTGGTATCTTCTTCAAAGGAGACCCAGATTATAGACTATAGCAACAATGATTCTAGGTTTATGTTTAATTTTGGAGACGGAGCAGCAGCAGTTCTCTTGGAAAAGGGTTTGAATGAAAATGTAATTTTGGAAACGGCTATGATTACAGATGGATCTTTTGCTGAAGATGTGGCGGTCTATGGGATAGGATGCAAAAATTTCAATGGGGACAATGATATAAACCATAAGGAGAAGTTTCTGGATGTGGCTGATATTGACAGTATGAGGACTAGGTTGGATCCTATATCCTTTAAAAACTTTCAAGCTGTTATAGATAGGGCAGCTGAAAAAAGTGGTTATTCCCCAAAGGATATAGATTACTTGGCTCCTATATTTATGAAAAGATCCCTACTGGAAGGGATTCTTGAAGGTTATGGTTTAAGCGAAAACAATTCCTTTGTCCTAGAAGATTATGGCCATTGTCAATCAGCTGATGCCTTTATATCCTTATATGAAGGAGAAAGGCTTAATAGGCTTAAGGATGGAAATTTAGCAATTTTGCTAGGTGCTGGAACTGGTTATACTTGGGCAGCAACAGCAGTTGCCTGGGGCAAGTACTAGGTTGACAGAATGGAGGGATAGGAATGAAGGTTTTAGCAGTTTGTGGAAGTCCTAGGAAGAAGGGAAACACTGAATACTTCACTAGGGTGGTTTTAGAAGAATTAGAAGATCAAGGAATTGTAACTGAATTTGTATCACTGATAGGTAAGGATATATCTGAATGCACAGGATGCTACTCTTGCCTTGACAAGGGTGAGTGTAATATAGAGGATGATTTTCAAGAAGTATTTAATAAAATGCTTGATGCTGATGCCATAATACTAGCATCACCTGTATATCATGCATCTATAACACCAAAACTTAAATGTCTCCTAGATAGGGCAGGTTTTTCAGGTAGGTGGGCTAAAAACCAAATGGTAGACACAACAGAATCCTATGATTGGAAGGGGACTGCTTTTTCACGAAAACTTATAGCACCTATAACTGTGGCTAGAAGGACTGGCCAAACATTTGCCTTTTCTCAAATAGCCCTATGGGCAACAGTAAATGATTGTCTAGTTGTAGGATCGAACTATTGGAATATAGGTATGGCTGGATCTGGAGGAAGGATTGAAGCTGATCAGGATAAGGAAGGGATAGGGACTATGAAACACTTGGCTGGCAACATAGCCTATCAATTAAAAAGATAATATTTTGATAATATCACAAAAGAACTATTTTTAATCAACAATAGTTCTTTTGTGGGTTGTCTTATCTATAAAGGCTCCATCTTTTATGAAGTCCATAACTGATTCAATAATATAGTCATAGTCCTTTCTATCTTCAAAAATTATATATTTTAAGGCTATAAAGTTTGAGATTCCTATAAAGCAATAGGACAATACCTGGGGGTCGATTTCTCTTATTTCTCCTGCATCTTGGGCTCTCTTAATACCTTTAATATAAGAGGTGGAGAAGGCATCATAGTAGTCAGTGAAAAGTTCCATATCTACAAATTGAGCCTGCCAGATGATTTTAAAGATTCCAACATTTTGATCAACGAACTCTAGAAAGGTTTTAATACCAAGATACTCTTCGGTGTATCTATCTGTTGCAGTTTTTCTAGCATCATTTATTGCCTTTCTCAGTTCAGTATCAAGACTTTTTACTATATATCTAAAAATACTTTTTTTGTCCTTGAAATATATATAAACAGTGCCCTGTGCAACACCTGATTTTTGTGCAATATCCACTATACCAGTGTTGAAGTAGCCATTTTCACTAAATAATATTTTAGCAGAATTACATATATTGTTTAAGGTTTCTCTACCACGTTTTGTTTTTGGTATATTTACTAGATCCATATATTCACCCCCAAAATTCTATGTATTGTATTATACCAAAAAGAGGTTTATATATCAAATGATCAAAAAATAGATGAATTCAAATTATAAATAAGGAGGGGCAGATTAATCAGATGGAAATAAAAGAAATAAAAATAGGAGATAGGGCGTCCATGGCAAGGACCATATCAGAATCAGATATCTACCTATATGCAGGAATTACTGGTGATTTAAATCCGGCCCATATAAATGAAGAGGAAGCCAAGGATGGTATCTTTAAGGGAAGAGTAGCCCATGGAATGCTAAGTGCAGGACTAATTTCAGCAGTTATTGGGACCCAGTTACCAGGGCCAGGCTCTATATATTTAGAACAGGACCTGAAGTTTTTAAAACCTGTAAGAATAGGGGATACAATAAGGGCTGAGGTAGTAGTTATAGAAATAATTAAAGGTAAGATTGTGAAATTAAGTACAAATTGTTTTAATCAAAATGGTGAGAAGGTAATTGAAGGGATAGCAACTATACTGGCACCAAAAAAGAAAGGGGAATAAAGATGAAAGAAGTTGTGATTGTATCAGCAGTAAGGACAGCTATAGGTACCTATGGAGGAAGTTTTAAAGATGTATCAGCAGTAGACCTAGGAACTATAGTTGCTAAGGAAGCTATGAAAAGGGCAAATATAGAGCCTGACTTGGTGGATGAGGTTATTTTTGGTAATATCTTATCTGCAGGTCTAGGCCAAAATGTAGCTAGGCAAATAGGAATTCATGCTGGTATTCCTAAGGAAACTCCAGCCTATACCATCAATAAGGTTTGAGGTTGAGGGCTAAAGACAGTTGTCCTAGCAGCCCAAGCCATAAAGTCTGGGGACGCTGATGTAGCCCTTGTAGGTGGAACTGAAAATATGAGCCAGGCTCCCTATCTGGTAAAGACTGCAAGATGGGGTCAAAGAATGGGTAATACTAGCCTGATTGACTATATGATTGATGATGGACTAACAGATGTTTTCAATAATTATCATATGGGTGTGACAGCAGAAAACATAGTTGAGGAATACAAGCTTACGAGAGAGGAACAGGACGAGTTTGCCCTTGCAAGTCAGAATAAGGCTGAGGAAGCTATAAAATCAGGAAGGTTCAAGGATGAGATAGTGCCAGTAGAAATCCCACAAAGAAAGGGAGACCCCCTAGTGGTAGATAGAGATGAGCATCCTAGATTTGGGGTCAATATAGAAGGTTTAGCAAAACTAAGGCCTGCTTTTAAAAAGGATGGGTCCGTAACTGCAGGAAATTCTTCAGGGATTAATGATGGAGCTGTAGCCTTGGTGATAATGAGCAAAGAAAAGGCTGACAGTCTAGGATTAAAGCCTATGGCAAGTATAAGGTCCTATGCTTCAGCAGGAGTAGCACCTGAAGTTATGGGAATAGGGCCAATCCCTGCATCAAGAAAAGCTTTGGAAAAAGCAAACTTAGGCATAGAAGATATAGATTTGGTGGAGGCTAATGAAGCCTTTGCAGCCCAGTCATTGGCAGTGGCTAGGGATTTAAACTTTAACATGGAAAAGGTAAATGTAAATGGTGGTGCCATAGCCTTAGGTCACCCAATTGGGGCCTCAGGGGCTAGGATACTCGTATCTCTTCTATATGAAATGGAAAAAAGAAATTCTAAAAATGGTTTAGCAACCCTATGTATAGGTGGAGGCCAGGGGATATCTATGATAGTTGAACGATAATTCCTAGAGACTTGTTTGAAGGGAGGAGTTATATGAAATGGGAAAATCTATTATTAAGTAAAGAAGATAGGCTGGCTATCCTGTCTATAAATCGGCCAAATGCCTTAAATGCATTAAATATAGAAGTGCTTAATGAATTAAATGAAGTCATTGATTTAATAGAAGAAGATGAAGATATTTCAGTCCTAATAATTACCGGCCAAGGTCGAGCCTTTGTGGCTGGGGCAGATATAGGAGAAATGAAGGATATGAAAGCAAGTGATGCCAGGGCTTTTGCAAAAAAAGGGATAGACTTATTTAGAAAAATTGAATTGATGGAAAAGCCTGTAATTGCAGCCATAAATGGTTTTGCCCTAGGTGGAGGATGTGAATTATCCATGGCTTGTGACATTAGGATAGCATCAGAAAAGGCAAAGTTTGGTCAGCCAGAGGTAGGTCTAGGAATAACCCCTGGATTTGGGGGAACCCAAAGATTGGCAAGAATAGTAGGGATAGGGAAGGCTAAGGAGTTAATATATACAGGTCAAATAATTGATGCAAAAGAGGCCCATAGGATAGGTCTAGTTAACCAATTGGTTGAGGCAGAAGATTTAATCCCATCAGCCAAGGATATGGCAGATAAAATAACTGCCAATGGAAAGCTGGCAGTTGCCTATTCTAAGGTTGCTATCAATAGGGGCATAGAGACAGATATAGAGACGGGAATGGCTATGGAAATGGACTTGTTTAGCCTATGTTTTTCAAGTGAAGAGCAAAAAAATAGAATGGAAAACTTTTTAAAGAGTAAGTAGCTTATAATCAAAACGGGAGGGATTTCATGGCAAAAGTAGGAGTATTGGGCAGGGGAACTATGGCCTTGGGTATAGTTCAAATATTTGCCCAAAAAGATAATAAAGTAAGTATATGGGTTAGGTCCTTGGACGAAAACAAGCCTAGAGAAAGTATAGGCCCTATAGTAAAGGGACTAGATAAATTACTTGCAAAGGAAAAAATCACAGAAGAAGATAAGGAAAGAATCCTAGGAAATATTAGTCTAACTACATCCTTTGAAGATTTAAAAGATTGTGATTTAATAATAGAAGCTATATCAGAAGATATTCAACTTAAAAAAGAGGTTTTTGGTAAGTTAGATGATCTATGTAAGAAAGATACCATACTAGCTACAAATACATCCTCCTTATCTATAACTGAAATAGCCAATGCAACCAAAAGGCCAGACAAGGTAATCGGTATGCACTTCTTCAACCCGGTACCTATAATGAAACTGGTGGAGGTAATAAAGGGATTAGGGACTTCAGAAGAAACTAAAAATGAAATAATGGAAATATCCAAGAGTTTAGGAAAGACCCCGGTGGAGGTGGAGGAGGCTCCAGGCTTTGTAGTAAATAGGTTACTGGTACCAATGATAAATGAAGCAGTTGCCATATATGCTGAAGGGATAGCTTCAGCAAATGATATAGACGAAGCTATGAAATTAGGAGCAAATCACCCAATGGGACCCCTGGCACTGGCAGATCTCATAGGTTTAGATGTATGTCTAGCAATTATGGATGTATTGAATGAGGAATTTAAAGACTCAAAATATAGGGCACATCCTCTTCTAAGGAAGATGGTTAGGGGGAATTTGTTGGGCAGAAAGACTAGGAAAGGTTTTTACCAATATTAAAAGCAAGCCTGATGGTAGAAGATACCATCTAGAATATAAACAATCCTCTAAAAACTAGGTAGCTAGGTGGCTGCCTAGTTTTTAAGTGAATACAGGGGATAGGAAATTTTGTTCATTTTCCCTTCCCAATATTTATATTTAGACCCTGTGGTTCATGTAAGCTTTTGTCAAAATTTGTTTATTTGCAAGAGAGGGGTTTTTGTGATAAAATGGTTGTAATATTTGATGAAAGAAATAGAATTTTGAAGACCTATAGCAATATTTTAGGTTTACAATTTTCTCATAGATTGCTTAATTCTTGAAAGAAGCGGGGGAACCAATCTTTTGGGGTGAATCCAATT
>CAZFIO010000107.1:0-7632 GCA_964519585.1 uncultured Tissierellaceae bacterium | reverse complement strand
TAAGGTGGAAATATTAAGAAGGTATGAAAGTGATTCAATTCTTGAAATTGTTATCCATGAAGGCAGAAATAGACAGATAAAAAAGATGTGTGAAAGTATAAACCATCCTGTAAAGAAGCTAAAAAGAGTATCTATAGGTGATATAGAGCTGGGTGGCTTACAAATAGGACAGTGGAGATATTTAAATGAGGAAGAAATTGATTATCTTAAAAAGTTGTAGGTGATAATATGGCAAGTGGGGATTTTAAAAATGCTGTAGGCATAAGTAAATTGTTTATAGAAAATTATGTACAAGCAGGTAGTAGCGTTCTTGACTGTACTGTAGGCAATGGTAAGGATACAAAATTAATGGCGGAAAAGGTTGGACCTGAAGGATTAGTTTATGGTTTCGATATTCAATTAGATGCTATTAATATTACTAGAAATTTGCTAAAAAAATATGATTTAGAAGCTAGGGTTAAGTTAATAAATGAAAACCATATATATATTGATAAATATATAGAGGAAGAATTAGATTTTATAATCTATAACCTAGGTTATTTACCAGGTGGAGATAAGAAAATCATAACACAGGCTGATACCAGTATGCTTTCTATAAAGAAATCATTAAATCTATTAAAAAGGGGTGGATATTTGTTGATAATTTCTTATATAGGCCATCCTGGTGGATTGGTAGAAAAGGATGAAATAAAAGACCTTCTTCAATCCCTTGAACAAACTGAATTTACAGTGATAGAAAGTCAGTTTATCAATCAAAGCAATAGGCCCCCTATTTTGTATCTTGTAGAGAGGGCTGTTTAGCTATTAATTTTTATTTGCATAGAAATTTTGTATTTGATATTATATGTATGATATAAGAGGTTTATTAATTTAAGGGGGTTAACAAATGGCACAAAAGCTAGATATTATAAGGCAAATAAGAACTCATTACTCGGATTTTAGTAAAAGCCAGAAAATTATTGCTGACTTTATAACCAATTATTATGATAAAGCAGCTTTTATGACAGCCGCCTCCTTGGCCAATGCCACATCTGTAAGTGAATCAACAGTTGTAAGGTTTGCCAACAAAATAGGATATGAAGGATATAGGGACTTACAAAATGATTTAAAGGATTTAATTAAAAGTAAGCTAACTACGGTTCAAAGATTAAATCTAGCCAATAGTGATTATACAAACTATACTGACTTAATTTCAAGATTTATGCAAAAAGATATGGATAATATAAAGAAGGCAATAAATGAAATGGATATAAACGCCTTTCACTCTGCTATTGAGTCTATACTAAATGCAGAAAATATTTATATTGTGGGTTTAAGAAGTTCTTCATTTTTAGCTGGATATTTGGCCTTTTATTTAAATTTTCTTTTTAATAATATTAAGGTAGTTAATACTGGGGCAAATGATATTTCCGAACAATTATTAAAAATTACCTCAAATGATGCAGTAATAGTAATAACCTACCCTAGGTATTCGAAAAGAATTATTGATGTTTTGGAATATTCTAAAGAAAAAGGAACTAAAATTATAACTATTACAGATAGTATGCACTCACCAGCTGCAAATAAGGCTGACAATGTTCTACTGGCAAGCAGTGATATGCTTTCCTTTGTAGACTCTTTAGTTGCACCTATGAGTCTAATAAATGCTTTTATTATTGCCTTAGGAATAGAAAAGAAAGAAAGTTTGAATTTATATTTTGAGGAGTTAGAACATATTTGGAAAAAGTATAGCATATATGACGAAATAGATATATAATTTTTTAAAAACAATAAATTTTAATGTGAGGGTAATATGGAGAGGATAGGTATTATAGGTGCAGGACCAGCAGGCATAATTGCAGCAGGTATGGCATCATTGGCTGGCAAAGAGGTATATTTATTTGAAAAAAACAATCGAATAGGTAGGAAACTTTATATTACTGGTAAGGGAAGATGCAACATAACCAATGCTGCACCTATAGATGAATTTTTTGATTATATTGTAAGCAATAAAAGTTTTCTTTATAGCAGCCTTTATTCTTTTACCAATGAGGATACAATTATTCTTTTTAATAAGCTTGGTTTAAAAACTAAGGTAGAAAGAGGCAACAGGGTTTTTCCTGAGTCCGATAAATCTAGTGATGTAATAAAGGTCTTTATGAAATTTCTAGATGATAGCAAGGTTAGACTTTTATTAGATACACAGGTTAAATCTATAGAGAGGCAAGGAAATAAATTTATTGTATCAACTAATAAGAACAGTCTAGTTTTTGACAAGATAATAATAACTACAGGAGGGGTATCTTATCCTCTGACAGGTTCAACTGGTGATGGATATAAGTTTGCTGAGAAATTTGGACATACAATTGTGAGTCCCAAGCCTTCTTTAGTTCCTATTGAGGTTAAGGAAGATTGGATAAAAGATTTACAAGGTTTATCTTTAAAAAATGTGTCCTTAAAAAGCACATATAAAGGTAAGATAATACATGAAGAATTTGGAGAAATGCTATTTACGCATTTTGGTATATCTGGGCCTATAGTTTTAACTACAAGTAATTTTATACACAACTACCTTGGTAAAGATATAAAGTTTTCAATAGATTTTAAACCTGCCCTAGACTATGAAAAGCTGGATAATAGGATGCTGCGGGATTTTAAAGATCAACCTAACAAATTATTAAAAAATTCATTGAATGGGTTATTGCCCCAAAGAATAATACCTTTAGTAATAGAAATTTCCCAAATAGATCCTGAAAAAAATATAAACCAGATAAGAAAGGATGAAAGGACTTCATTAATTAATATCATAAAGAACTTTCCTTTAACTTATAAATCACTACGTCCTATTAAAGAGGCTATAATTACATCTGGTGGTGTATCTACCAAGGAGATTAATCCTTCAACTATGGAGTCAAAAATAGTTAAAAACCTGTATTTTGCAGGAGAAATTATAGATGTGCATGCTTTAACTGGTGGCTTTAATTTACAGATTGCCTATTCAACTGGTTACCTAGCGGGAACTAGTGTGTAATTCTTAAAAACATTATGGTGCATAGGCTTGTTTACTATTTTACTTTAATATATAATTACATAGGGAGGCATATATGTAAATGATAACTATCAGGGGTGCTATTACAGTAGAAAGCAATACTGAAGAAGACATTTTAAATGGAACAATAGTATTACTAGAAGAAATAGAATCTAAGAATTCTATAAATCAGGAGCTGGTTATAAGTATAATTTTTAGTGTTACAGAAGATTTGGATAAGGTTGCTCCTGCTAAAGGGGCTAGGCAAATGGGTTATACAAGTGCTGGCCTTATGTGCTTCAATGAAATGAATGTTGAAAATGGTTTAAAAAAATGTATCAGGCTTATTATGTTTTATAATTCTAAACAAGACCAAAAAAGTGTAAAGCATGTATACTTGAGAAAAGCTGCAAAGTTAAGGCCAGATTTACAAGTTGATTAACCACCTAGTGGTGGTTATTATTGTGTAGGGGTGATTTAAATTAATAAATCAAAAAAAGAATATTATTCTATTGCAATAGATGGTCCTGCTGGTGCTGGCAAAAGTACTATAGCAAAAAAGATATCTGAGGTTTTAGATATAGAACATATAGATACTGGTGCTATGTATAGGGCCCTTACTTTAAAGGTTCTTAATAGGGAAATAGATCCAAGAAATCCTAAGGAAATTATAGAATTACTTGAAAATACAAGCATTGATTTTAAAAATAATACAATATATCTTGATGGGAAAAATGTAAATCAAGAAATAAGGGATAACAAGGTAAGTAAGAATGTTTCATATATAGCTGCCATTGCAGAAGTAAGAGAAATAATGGTGAAAATGCAACAAAACATGGCTAAATCAAAAAATATAATTATGGACGGTAGGGATATTTGTACTGTTGTACTACCAAATGCAAAATATAAGTTTTTTGTTACTGCGTCTGTACAAGAAAGAGCTTTAAGAAGGTATAAAGATCTTATAAAAGATTCTAAGGATGAAATAAGCCTAGAGGAGATAGAAAAAGAAATATCTAAAAGAGACAAACTTGATAGCAATAGACAAGTGGGACCCCTTGTTAAAAAAGAGGATACTATATTGGTTGATAATACTAATCAAACTATTAAGGAAACAGTTGATACCATAGTATCTATTGTAAGAGGGAGGTAAAGAAAGTGTTTTACAAGATAGTAAGGATTGTAATTGGGTCTATTATAAGAGTTTTCTATCCTATAAAGGTTTTGAATAAAGAAAAACTTCCTAAGGAGGGATCTCTAATATTATGCCCAAATCATTCTAGTAATTTTGACCCTGTTTTTGTATCAATAGGTCTAGATAGAAACATATCATGGATGGCAAAGGAAGAATTATTTAAGAGTAAAATACTTTCTTTTCTTCTCTATAAATTAGATGCCTTTCCTGTAGATAGGGAGGGTTCAGATATTGCTGCTATTAAAAAGGCCTTGCGGGCATTAAAAAATAATAAGGTATTAGGCTTGTTCCCTGAGGGGACTAGGATTGAATCATATAGTCTGGATAATGCTAAACCTGGTGTAGCCTTACTTTCTATTAAATCCAAGGCTTCGGTTCTCCCAGTTTTTATTGATAGTAATTATAAAATTTTTAATAAAACAAGGATTTATGTAGGAGATGTTATGGACCTAAGGGATCATGAAGGTTATAAGGAGAATCCAAAAGACTATGCAAATTTAAGTAAGGAAATTTTAAGGAAGATATATGAATTAAAAGCTGAGGAGGAAGCTAATTGAAGGTAATTTTAGCAGAAAATGCTGGATTTTGCTACGGGGTTAAAAGAGCTATAAAAATAACCAGCAATCATTTAGACCAAACTAATAATAATACTTATTCTTATGGCCCTCTAATCCATAATTCCCAGGAGGTAAAAAGACTGGAAGGCTTGGGATTGAAAACTATTGATTCATTTGATGTGATAGATAAAGGAAGTGTTATAATTAGATCCCATGGGATTCCTAAGGATAAGGAAGAGGAAATGTCAAAGCTTAAATTTGATGTCATAGATACAACCTGCCCTTATGTAAAAGCTATCCATAAAAGGGTAGAAAAATATAAAAAATTAGGATATAATATAGTTATAATTGGGAGTCCTACACATCCTGAAGTAATTGGGATAAATGGATACTGTGATAATGAAGCTTACGTTGTTGAAAGCCTAGATGAGGTTAAGGACCTACCAGATTTAGGCAAGCTCTGCATAGTATCTCAAACCACTAATACAATAGAAAAATTTGAACGAATTAGTAAGGCACTAGAAGCAAAGGCGGATGAGGTCCTGATATTTAATACCATCTGCAAGGCTACCAAAACTCGTCAAGAATCTACTTATGAACTATCAAAAATAGTGGATGCAATGATTGTAATTGGGGGCTACAATAGTTCAAACACTAAAAAACTATATGAAATTAGCAAGGAAAATTGCAAAAATGTATTTCATATAGAAAGTATAAAGGACTTATCTTTACAGGATTTAAAAAATTATAATATTATAGGGATTACAGCAGGTGCTTCAACACCTGATTGGATAATTAAGGAGGCTATAACAACTATGGATAATTTAAATAATAACGAAATGATGGAAGCAATTGAAAACTCTTTTAGGAGAGTTAGCAGGGGAGAGATAGTGACAGGAGAAATAATATTTGTAACAGCTAATGAGCTTATGGTAAATATTAATTACAAATCTGATGGAATTATAAATAAAGAGGAACTTGATATTGAGCCAGATCTTAACCTAAAAGATGTCTATAAAGAAGGGGAAGAAATAGAAGTTTATATTGTAAAAGTGGATGATGGAGAGGGTAATGTTGTATTATCAACTAAAAGAGTTGCTGAGGTAAAAGCATGGGGACACCTTGAAGAAAGCTTTAATTTAGGTGAGATACTAGATGCTAAGGTTATAAGAGTAGTTAAGGGAGGCTTAATAGCAGAGGTCAAGGGAATACATGGTTTTATTCCAGCTTCTCATGTTTCTTCTACTTATGTATCTGAATTGGATCAATTTAAGGATAGGGAATTCAAGGTTAAAATTATTGATTTCAATCAAGGTAAAAGAAGAATTGTATTATCAAGAAAATTAGTGGAAATGGAAGAAATAAAAGAATTAGAAGAAAAGGTATGGGGTTCTTTAGAAGTTGGTAAAGTAGTAAGGGGAACCGTTCAGAGATTAACTGATTTTGGGGCTTTTGTTGACCTAGGTGGTGTTGATGGTTTAATTCACATTTCAGATCTTGCATGGAATAGGGTTAAGCATCCATCAGAAGTAGTAAAGGCAAATGAAGAGGTTGATGTTCAAATACTAAGCTTTGATAGGGAGAAAAACAGAATATCTTTAGGTTTGAAACAGACAGTTGAGGAACCCTGGGAATTATTTAAAAACAATGCAAATATAGGGGATGTAGTTGAAGGTAAGGTAGTAAATATACTAGACTTTGGGGCTTTTATTAGATTAGAACATGGTGTAGATGGGCTTTTACATGTTTCCCAAATTTCCAACCAACACATAGACAAACCCTCAGATGTTTTGGAAAACGGTGAATCAGTGACAGTTAAGATTATAGATATTAATGAAGATGATAGAAGAATCAGTCTAAGCATTAAGGAATTAATCAAAAAAGAAATTGAAGAAACTCAAGTGAAGGAAGAAGAGGTAAAAGAAGAAGAAGTTTTAAACAGCGAAGAAGAAGAAATTACAATTGGGGATATTCTAAACAATAAATAAAACAATAAAATATTGAATTTGAATTATAAGACAGGGTCCTACTATATGATTATATAGTAGGACCCTAGACTTTGGGGTATATAGTGTTGAATGATGGGAAAATTTGCATAAAATTGTTTCGGATATAAAAGAGGAATATGAATATATCTATAGAATTTAATAATATACATTTTATGTAAATTAGGAGGATGGTTTACTTTGTTAAATGGAAATGTTGAATATACTATATCAGAAGCCGCAGATATTATAGGTTATGCTCCCCATGTCCTTAGGTTCTACGAAAAAGAGTTTGATATAAATATACCCCGTAAAGATTCAAACCATAGATATTATACCTACAAGGAAATTGAACTACTACACTATATAAAGGACTTAAAGGACAAAGGTTTTGGGAACAAACAAATAAAGTTAATAATTAATTCTCCGGAAACCATATTGTCTAAAGATATGGCTACTAGTAATGAGATGGTAAAGCAAGGAAATTTGCCCTTGGATATTGATCAATTTTCATTGGCAATATCAGAAAGCCTAGGTGATAGTTTTGTTCAAAAGATAGCTGATTATCTTGAAAAAGAAGAGAAGGATACTAATCTTTTAATCAATAACTTGAAAGATGAAATAATAGAATTGAGGAATGAAATAAAGTCAAAGGAAAGAGATATTTTAATTAGTGAAAATGCTAAATTGAAAATGAAAGTTAAGGAAAAAACATATGAAAATGTTAAAATAAAGGAGGAATTAACTAGACTTAGTAGTTCAAAAAAAGGCTTATTCAGTAAAATTTTCAATATAGGTAATCTAGGTTAAAGACAAATCTAAACTTTACAAATTATAGAATGCTCCCTTGGAGAAAGAAGCTTAAGACTTCTCAAGGGGGTATATTTT
>CAZFIO010000106.1:0-7708 GCA_964519585.1 uncultured Tissierellaceae bacterium | reverse complement strand
TAGCCAACATTAATACTACTAGGACTGAAGATGGTGGTCCTTATTTGAAAAAGGAAGTAGTATTTCAAGAAAGCCTCCGTCGGGCTAGGCAGGACAACTTTCTAGTAAGAAGGTCTTCTGGTGTCCGGGTTACTGGGATTGTCCAAGATGAGGAAAATTTGAAGGTCATCTATGATCCAGATCATCCAGATGCAGATGAGGCTGGCTATGTAACCATGCCCAATGTAAATATGGTGGATGAGATGATTGCTCTTCTCAACACCCAAAGGACCTACGAGGCCAATGTTACAGCCCTAAATGCAAGTAAAAGTATGCTAAAGAAAGCCCTAGAAATATCTAAGGGCTAATTGTGGTTTTTGGAAGAGAAAGAAATGAGGGGTAAGAATGAATATATTTTCCTTATATAATAACTACTTAAGGACCAATGAAAACTATCTAGGTGAACTATCCAAGGCAAGTATGCCCCAAAAAACCCTAGAAACTAATTTACCAGAAAAGGAAACCATCAATTTTAAGGACTATATAAATCTGGAGATGGAAAAGCTTAACAACCAGCAAATCAAGGCTGATAATTTGGTGGAGGCTTTTATTAGGGGAGAAGTGGAAGATATACACACAGTTATGATTGCAGCTGAAGAGGCTAGGTTATCCTTGGAGCTGGCAGTTCAAATAAGAAACAAGTGTATCGAGGCCTACAAGGAAATAAACAACATGCAATTATAGGATTTAAAGGGGTAGTTTAAATGGATACAGTTAACAGAGTCTTTGAAGATACAAAGAGTGGTTGGGACAAAATAGACAAGAAAAAAAGAAATAGGCTTATAGTCCTTGTTGCCCTAATTATGATCCTAGTACTAGGCTTTTCATACTTTGGCAGAAGGGTTTCTTTTGCTACCCTTTTTTCAAACCTGGAGCTGGAAGATGCAGGCAGGATTGTCAATGACTTGGAAAGCAAAAAGATATCCTACAAGCTTACCAATGGTGGAAGGGATATATTGATTGACCAAAAACATGTGGATTCCTATAGGCTTCAACTAGCCATGGATGGCAATATGCCAGACAAGTCTACTGGTTTTGAAATCTTTGACAATATGGGGATGATGGTTACTGATGAAGATAGAAAAATCATGTATCAAAGGGCCCTTACTGGGGAGCTTCAAAGATCCATCATGTCCTTGGATGTGGTAAATACCGCCAAAGTCCATCTTGTTATGAGTGAGAAGTCCATATTTGACACAGAAGCTAGAGAGGCTTCTGCTTCGGTATTTATAGATTTAAAGTCTTCTAGGAATTTTACTGAAGATATGGTTAGGGGTATAGCGGCCCTACTATCAGGTGCTGTTGACAATTTGCCTGAAAAGAATATAAAGATTATCGACTCCAAGGGCAACCTTTTAAGTGGGTTTTTGGAGTATGAAAACCCCCAATCAAGTGTAGGTAGTATCAACCAATTTGAAAGGATGAGGGATTCCTTTCAAACTAGGTTAGAGGGAGACTTATACGATATTTTGGGCACTGCCCTAGGCAGGCATAAGATTAGGATATCTGTATTTGCTGATCTAGACTTTGATGCTGAAGAAACTACTAGCATTACATATTCTGACCCCTTGATTAGGAGTGAGCAGGTTACTGGGGACTATGACCAAGTTTTCTACCCTGCTGACAATGGGCTTATAGGGGATAATCCTAGTAATCTTATAGGTAGTGAAGATTATTTATATAGAATCTATGAAAGAATTACCAACAATGAATTATCTAGTGAAACAAGAACAACCATAAAGGCACCAGGTAAGGTAAACCGCCTAACTACATCTATAATATATGATGGCAACCTAAGTGAATCAAACACTGATAAGATTGTCAGCATTGTGGCAGCAGCCACTGGTTATGATGTGGATAGAGGAGACTTCATCTCCATAGAGGGGATTCCCTTTGACAAGAGCCATATGGATGGTTTAGATGATCCTGGGGACCTTGAGGAACCAGGTGAAAAAGGCTTCTTTGATAAATACAAGCTTCTTATTCTTATAGGGGGAGGAGCAATATTACTGGCAACCATCATTACTGTCATTGTTTCTAGGAGAAGGAAAGAGGAAGAACCTGAAGCTCAAGTTCCTATTTACGCTCCTATAGGGGATCTGATGATGGTGGAAGAAGAAGACCTGGATGAGAAACTTGAAATGAAGAAGAATCCAAAGGAAGACAAGGCTAAAGAATACGCAAAAGATAATCCAGATGTTGCAGCAGATATGATTAGAGCCTGGATTAAAGACTAGTAGGTGAAAAGATGAGGAATAAAAAGCAGGGACTTAGAAAGGCAGCAATCCTACTTATAGCACTGGGACAGGACACTTCATCTCAGATACTGAAGAGACTACCAGACCCTATGATCCAAAAGGTAACCTATGAGATTGCAAATATTGACTATGTGGAACCTCATGAAAGGGATGAGGTTATAGCAGATTTTGTAGATATGGTTTCCGCTAGGGAGTATGTCCTGGATGGAGGGATAGATTATGCAAAGGATTTGCTTAATAAGGCCTTGGGGACCCAGAGGGCAAAGGAGGTCCTAGATGTCCTCAACCAAATCCAGCTAAAAGAAAGACCCTTTGCTATTGCTCGTAGGGCTGATCCAGTTCAGTTAACCAATTTATTAATAAATGAACATCCCCAAACCATTGCCCTTATTATGTGCTACTTGCAAGCAGATAAGGCTGCCATGGTTATTTCCCAATTCCCTACAGAACTACAGACAGAAATTGCTGAGAGGATAGGAACTATAAATAGGACAAACCCTTCTGTTATTAAAAGAATTGAGGGGATAATGGAAAGCAAGTTTTCATCAATAATAGATTCAGAAGCTGAAACTGTTGGTGGTGTACGGACCTTGGTTGAGATACTTAACTCGGTTGATAGGTCTACTGAGAAGAATATTATTGGAGACTTGGAAAGAACCCAACCAGAATTGGCTGAGGTTATTAAGGCAAATCTCTTTATATTTGAAGATATAGTTAATCTTGATAGGTCCTCTATTCAAAGAATTCTTAGGGAGGTTTCCAATGAAGACCTGGCACTTGCCCTTAAGGGGGCCTCTGAGGAGGTTTCAAGCATAATATTTTCCAATATGTCCAATAGGGCTGCAGAAATGCTGACTGAGGATATTAAGTTTATGGGGCCTGTTCGTATATCTGCTGTAGAGGAAGCACAACACAAGATAGTTGGAACCATCAGAAAACTTGATGAGGCGGGAGAAATAATCATAGCCAGGGGTGATCAAGATGCTATCATCCTATAGGGTAATTAAGAATCAAAACGTGTCATCAGATAGTGGGACTTCACTTATTGAAACCAAGGTTAACCTAACTCCTATAATAGAAGAGACTAAGCCTATAGAGGAAGATTTATCTGATGATCTAGTATCCTACAAGGAAATCCGTAAGGAACTTATGGTAGAAATTGATATAGAAAAAAGAAAGATCCTAGACCTGGCTAAGAAAGAGGCTGAAGTAATAAAGACAGAAGCTAAAAAGAAGGGCTATAGTGAAGGCTATGAAATTGGCTACAATGAAGGAATAATCAAGGCTAGGGAAGAAGGAGAATCTATAAAGGCCAGGGCTTTAAAACTTATAGATGAGGCAGAGAAGTATGTAGAAGGTTTTTACAAGGAAAACAAGAAAAATATCATAGAACTAGCTGGCCAAATAGCAGAAGAAATAGTCCACCATACCATAGATACATCAAGTGAAGATATACTTATGTTGATTAACCCCATCTTGGACAATTATGGGACAGGTGATTCTATAGTCATTAGCTGTAATCCTAGGAAGATTCCAGTCCTTAAATCAAAACTAAGCAAATGGGAGAAGGAATGGGAGGGCACTAGGTTTGTAATCCTAGAAGATGAGAACCTGGAGAAAAACGGCTGTACCATAGAAAACCAGAACCAGTTTATAGATTTACAAGTAAAAAAACAGATAGAAAGTATGATAGAAGAAATCAATAAGGTGGAGTGAATTCTTTGATAAATATACCCTTTGATAGATATAAGGAAGAAATCAAAAAGAAAAGTCACTATGAAAAAATGGGTAAGGTAACCCAGGTCATAGGCCTAGTTATCCAGGTGGAGGGCTTGGAAGCTTTTATAGGTGAAGTCTGCCAGGTTTTTATAAAGGATGACAGGGTGGTTTTGACGGAGGTTGTAGGCTTCAAGGGTGAAACTGTCCTTCTTATGCCCCTGGATGATTTAAAGGGGATAGGACCAGGATGCCTGGTAAAAACCACAGGAGAAACCCTTAAGGTAAATATAAGTGATGAACTTTTGGGAAAATCCATAGATGGTTTAGGTAGGCCCTTGGACAAGATGGTGCTTAAGAAGGGCAAGGCCTACGATGTAGATAGGGATCCGCCAAACCCCTTTGATAGAAGAAGAATTGATACAGTTATGTCAACTGGAATCAAGGCCATAGATGGGACCCTAACCATTGGTGAAGGCCAAAGGATAGGTATATTTGCAGGGTCTGGTGTAGGTAAGTCTACCCTACTTGGTATGATGGCAAAGTTTTGTGAGGCAGATGTCAATGTTATAGGTCTTGTAGGTGAGAGGGGCCGTGAGGTTCTAGAATTTATAGAGAAAGATTTAGGTGAAGAAGGCTTTAAGAAGTCTGTAGTTATATATGCAACATCTGACCAGCCACCCCTGGTAAGGCTCAAGGGGGCCTTTGTGGCTACTGCAGTTGCGGAGTATTTCCGGGACCAGGGAAAAAAGGTTATGCTTATGATGGACTCAGTCACTAGATTTGCCATGGCCCAAAGAGAAATTGGGCTAGCAACTGGGGAACCACCTACAACTAGGGGTTATACACCTTCAGTCTTTGCCATGTTACCCAAACTATTGGAGAGAAGTGGGATGTCCAAGGAAGGATCAATAACTGCCTTCTATACAGTTTTGGTTGAAGGTGATGATATGAATGAACCTATTGCTGATGCTGTAAGAGGTATACTTGATGGCCATATAGTCCTATCAAGAAAGATAGCAGCAAAAAACCATTTTCCTGCCATAGATGTGCAAAACAGCATAAGCAGGATTATGAAGGAGATTGTAAGCCAGGACCACTATGAAATGGCAGGGGCCCTTAAAGAAAACTTGGCAGTATATGCAGAATCAGAGGACTTGATAAATGTAGGGGCCTATATTAAGGGGAAAAACTTGGCAATTGATAGGGCTATAGATTTAAATTCTTCTATAAACACATTTTTAAGGCAAGACACAAATGAAAGAGTATGCTATGAAGAAACCCTAGAAATGCTAAGGGGGATTATGGGAGCCTAGGAAGGTAAAGTGATGATAGGATGAGAGGATATAATTTTCAATTGGAAAATGTACTAGAATGGCGGACCAATATAGAAAAGTCCACCATAGAAAGGTTTGCCATTGTTCAAAGGGAAATGGAAAGTCAAAGGCAAATACTAAATAATCTAATTAAGGAACATAAGAAGGCCAAGAATAATAAAAAATATGGCAATATCTATGAAATCAGGCAACATCATATTTATATAGAAGATTTGGAAGAACAGGTTGAAAAAAATGAAATTATTTTGTACCAAATCAAGCAAAGACTGGAGAAGGCAAGGCAAGAACTTCTAGCTGCCCAGAAGGATAGGAAGGTTATGGAGAAGTTGAAGGAAAAGGATATGGAAGAATACATAGCTAAGATGAAGGCTATAGAACAAAAGGAATTGGATGAGATAGGGGTATTGAATTATGGGAACAATAGCTGAACGATAGTCTAGCAATAGACAAGCAATGGTCAAGCAATAGACAAGCGATTGTTATTGGGGTCATGGCTTTGGGGTCAAAAGAGGAGATCTCTCGACAAGCTCGAGATGACTCGAGTCAGACACAGTGGGGACGGGCCTTCTGTGTTAGAAAACAAACACAGTAAGGTCCGTCCCCCTGTATCCCAGACCTGTGTGTCTGCCCGCTGACCCAAAACCTTACCATGTTTTTGTCATCCAGAGCGAAGCGAAGGATCCTAGACCAGTTAGCTAGACCCAATGCTTTATGCTTTATGATTTAAACTTTAAGCTTTCGACTTTCCGCTTTATAGCCTTACAGGCTTTATATATAACCATATTGAAAGGGGGTGAATGCATGAGAATAGAGAATATACAAATCCAGAATACACCCAAAGCAGAAGGGCAGGCATCAAGGGATATTGACGGCTTTGCAGGTATTCTAGAAGGTTTAATATTCGCAGAAGATAAGGAAGCTAAAGAAGGAGTAATCTCCTTGGATAAAGGGGAAGAAGTAGACAACTTAATAGTAGAGGATAATGAAAAAGAAGACCCAGATGAATTTTTAGGTTTTTTCTATCCTGGGGGCATAGAAATTAAGCCAAGACAGCTGGAACTTGATAGTGAAGAAATCCAAGTTGTTAGGCTTCAGGACATTCCACCCAGGGGGATTGGATTGGGGGGAAGTATAATCCTTGACGAAGAACAAAGATCTGCTTTAGAAAGCTCCAGTCTAGAAGCCTTAAGCCTAGAAGAAGCAGGCCTGGAACCTGTAGATCTTAAGCCTCTGAATCTTGATGTTTCAGAAAAGAAGCTTATTGACTTTGATCAGGTTTTTCAGCAAGAAAGGGTTATTCCTATTGAAGAGGTTGACACAAGCAAAGAAAGTCCTATAGGAAATATTGAGGAAAATCTTAATACAACTATGGATAAGGCTAAGCCTAAAGACCTTGGAAAAGACCCAGGTATTGCAGGGGAGATATCCAAGAAGGCCATTGAGGAAGTCAAACTTCAAGACCCAAAGATAGAAGTAGATATTTCTAGAGATATTTCTAAAAAACAAGTTGAGGAAGGGACCCCGAAGGATTCAGACATTGAAAGAAATCTAGAATGGGACTACTTAAAGCCAAAGAATATCAGTGTAGAAAAGACGGTAGCTATCCCAAACCAAGGAGCAGAAAGTAAGGAAGTTCAAATGGCAAAAGAAGATTTGATTTCTAGCTTAGAGAAGACAAAAGAAAAACCCAAGGATTCAAGATTTGAGAACATTCTTATAAACTCAGCTTCTTCTAGAGTGAAAAATCCGTGGATAGACAAGCCTTTACCAGCAGACCTAGAAGACTTAGGGCTAGAAAATATCCATAGGCTAGCTGATAGAATTATAGATTCTATCAAAGTTACCAACCTAGATACTGCTAGTCTACTGGAAGTTCAACTTTATCCAGAGGAACTAGGGGCCGTGAATATTAAACTAAAGCTAGAAGATGGGAAAATCATAGGAAAAATCCTAGTAGAAAACCAACTAACAAAATCACTCTTGGTTAATAGCCTAAGCCAGCTAAACCAAAACCTAGCCAAGGAAAATATTAATCTGGAAAAGTTAGAAATTGATATTAACACTGGTTTAAATGGCAGCCTAGCTGAAAAGAACTTTAGTGAAAATCAAGGGCAGAGAGATTTCAACCAGGGCCTAAGGAGTGTTTTTAGGAAGGATTCTATTAAAGCTATGGGGATTACAAGTTCTGGATTAGTGATAGACCAAGGATTTGGGTCTAATGGAGTAAATATCTTAGTGTAGAGGAGGTAGAAGATGAAGGTAAGAAATGATTATAGTATAGACGCTTTAATAGCCCAGCAAGAGGAAAAAAGAACAAATCTAGATATAAACGACTTTATCAAAATAATGGTTACAGGC
>CAZFIO010000105.1:0-7745 GCA_964519585.1 uncultured Tissierellaceae bacterium | reverse complement strand
AGTCTTTCTAAACTCAAACCCTTAATTCTAATAATAACATATCCCTTTAAATAATTCCATAATTTTATAGCCAACATAGAAAAGCCCCCCTAGCCTAGTATTTCTATTCCTTGAATCTGGCCAATGATACCAATCTCCTCCATCAGTATATTTTTAATTTCTAAATTTTCTCCTACTATCTTTACCATTCCAATATTGGTGTTAATTCTAATTAATTCATGACTATATTCTATTATTCCCTTATGGTTAGTAATATCTACCCTTAAATCTCCAGTTATGATTATTTTAGGCATATCTAAGGCTATGTCCATAGGTAGTTCAAGGGCATTTGTAATATTCTTTTTTATCTTATCCATATTTTTGCTCATGAAATCCCTCCTACTAATAATATGCCTAAATTTAGCCTCCTATGATAAAAGGCTTAGATAAGCTGGACTTCAAAAAAAAGAAGCATGTTTTTACATGCCTCTCCTTGAGCCTTTGGGCTCTGATAATATTTCTGAAAATATTAGCCCCCTAACTATATCCTTTTTCAGTTCTTCCTTTTTCCTTTGCCTAGCCCCTGCTTCTAATCTTGCTTCCTCATCCAGATCTCTGTTCCCACCTCTTGAATAATGTTCTGGACTAAAGTCCTTATAGGCAGATTCAGTTACCTTTGCCTGGCTTCCAGCCCATTCCTCTTTTTGATATGCTGGAGACTTAAATTGTTTTTTAGATTCTACCCTCTCCTTAGGCCTAGAAATTGGCTTAGGGTCTCTTCCAGCCTGGGTTTTCTTTTCAATTTCTTCATTGAAAATTGTGATAAGCTCTTGAAATAAACTTGGTTGCTTTTCTTGCTTTCTTTTAGTTTCTGCCTTTGTTTTTTCTGTTTGACTATTTGGACTCTGGGACATTCTTTTATGTCTAGCTTCCTCAGCCCTTCTTTTATCTTGAGCGCTTTTTAAGACAAGATTTAAAACAATAGCACCCACCAAAAAAAATATACTATCCATAAAATCACGCCCTAACTTTTCTTCTTATCGTCATCGGCAATTTTTGATATAGATGATCTCATATCTGTATCAGCTAAAATGTTTTTCATATTATAATAATCCATTACACCCATTTTTCCTTCTTTTAATGCAGCTGCAAGTGCTAAAGGTACCTGTGCCTCAGCTTCAACAACTTTGGCTCTGGCATGTTCAACTTCTGCCCTCATCTCTTGTTCTTTTGCTACAGCCATAGCCCTTCTTTCTTCTGCCTTAGCTTCAGCAATTCTTTTATCCGCTTCTGCCTGGTCCATTTGTAATCTTGCACCTATATTTCTACCTACATCCACATCAGCTATATCTATAGAAAGGATTTCAAAAGCAGTACCTGAGTCAAGTCCCTTATCTAATACAGTTGTAGAAATGCTATCTGGGTTTTCCAAAACATCTTTGTGGGACTGGGAGCTACCTACAGTAGTAACTATACCCTCTCCAACCCTAGCTATAATTGTTTCTTCCCCAGCTCCCCCAACTAATCTTTCGATGTTGGCTCTTACGGTAACTCTAGCCTTAGCTACTACCTCTATACCATCCTTGGAAACAGCAGCTATTTGTGGTGTTTCTATAACCTTTGGATTAACACTGACTTGAACTGCCTCTAGTACATTTCTCCCTGCCAAATCTATAGCAGCTGCCCTTTCAAACTCTAGTGGTATATTTGCTCTTTGAGCTGCAATCAAAGCATCTACCAAGGTGTTTATGTTACCACCTGCTAATAGGTGGGCCTCCAATTCATCTACATTGATTTCTAAACCTGCCTTAGTTGCCTTTATCATAGGGGCAACCACTCTTCCAGGTGAAACTCTCCTAAGTCTCATTCCAATTAATGTTGAAATTTTTAGCCTCACGCCAGAGAAATATGCCGTTATCCAAAGTCCAACAGGGACAAATGTGAAAAACAACATTAACAAAATCAAAATAATTAAAGCAATCCCACCTGTAAATATTAATCTTGCTCCATCCATATACTAAATCCTCCTTACAAATATTTTTGAACCTTCAGTTCTTACAACTTTAATTTCCTCACCTTTTGCTATAAAACCTTCATCAGACAAAACATCTACTCTTTCACCATCCAAATCCACAAAACCAGTAGGTCTTAGGTAGGTTAAGCTTATACCTTCCTTATTTAAATACTTATCTTTAGAGTCGGAAGATAGATATCCTTTATCCTCCTTATGCTCTGCAGATAGGACTATATGGTCTAATAGTTTGCTTCTAAATCCAAATTTCAATAAAATCACTGTAAGAATTGTGCTAATTATTATTGCTATACTTAGGGATAATAGGGCTATTCCCAATGAATCCATGGCTAGAACTACACCAAGTAAAACAAATAATATTCCACTAATTCCCGGCAACCCAAATCCCGGAACAATACCTTCTACTGCAAGCAATAATAAACCTGTTACAAATAAAATTATAGAGGTCCAATGGGAATTTCCAGCTAATATATTGCCCCCAAAATAAAGTCCAAACCCTATGATGCTTATAGTACCGCCAAGGCCAATTCCAGGAGTTAGTATTTCTACAACCATTCCAACAAAGCCTATGGTTAAGAGAAAACTGCTTAGGTAGGGGCTAGAAATATACTTTGATAATTTTATTTGTAGTCCCTCTTTTTTTTCAACAATATTAACATTCCCATACCCAAAATTACCTAGTAAATCAGAATAATCTTCAGCCAAGTAGTCAGCAATACCATGGTCAAGGGCTTCTTGTGAAGTTAAGTTTATTAGTTTCCCAGTCTTGTTTATATTTTCTACAACTATGTCTTTATCAGCCATTGCTTCAATAATAATAGGATTCCTACCCCTATATTGGGCAGTGTCCCTTAGTATAGATCTCCAGAAAGATAGAATTTTTTCAGTATTTGGCATTGGTTCCGCAGATCCAATAGTTGCATTGGGAGACATTACTAACCTTTCACTGGCAATACTTATTAGGACACCAGCTGAGATTGCCTTATTCTTAACAAAGGAAATTGTAGGTATGTTTGTGGAAATAATTGTATCTTTAATCTTTATGGCTTCATCTATTACCCCACCATAGGTATCAATTTCAAATATTATAGCCTCAACATTGCTCTTTTTATTTAGTTCCTTTACCACATCCCTGACATAGTTACTGGTAGCCCTATTAATTTCTCCATTAATAGGTACAATATATACATCTCCCTTGGTTTCACCGTAAGCTAGATTAGAAAATATGGACAAAACTAGAAAAAGTATTAAGATCCTTATCCTTTTCAAATAATCACCTCCAATTTATAAGCTATAGATAACCACTAATATATACTTATTATATACCCTTTAAAGATAAATTAAAAATTAAAACCTGGGATTTCCCAGGTTTTTTAATAATTTTTTCATAGTACATCAGCTAAATCAATTTACCAATTTCTTTTTGGTAATGGTATATAAAAGATTAGCCAAAGCTTTAACCAATATAAGTCTTATATCTAGTAATAGTGTTCTTCATAAATGGAGAGTTTTATTTTCCCAAAACATATTATGCCTAAAATTATTACTAACTATTTAAAATCTAGAGTACTTTTTCTTTCTTGCAGCCTCAGATTTCTTTTTTCTTCTAACGCTAGGTTTTTCATAATGCTCTCTCTTCCTTACTTCACCTAAAACACCAGAACGCGCACATTGTCTTTTAAATCTTTTTAATGCATTGTCAAGAGATTCATTTTCGCCAATTTTTATTTCTGACATATATTTCTCCCTCCCCTCTTAAACACCAGAGTACTTCAACACTATTCAATGATTAAAGCATCACACTAGATAATTATACATTAAGTTAAGTTTTATTTCAACTGATATTTAGCCTGGTGGCCATAACAATTGTCTTCCGGCTAACAAGTGGAAGTGTATATGGGAAACTGTTTGTCCTCCATCTTGGCCACAGTTGTTTACTATCCTATAGCCTTTTACTAAGTTTAATTCTTCAGCCAACCTACTAGCTCTTTCGTAGATCTTTCCAATTAAGTGGGAATTGTCTGAGTTAATATCATTGGCCGATTCAATGTGGTCCTTTGGTACTATTAGCAAATGAACCGGGGCCTGGGGTGCAATATCCTTAAAAACCACCAAGTCATCGTCCTCATAAACTAGGTCACTAGGAATGTCACCCTTAATTATTTTACAAAATAGACAATCTTTCATTTTTTCACCTCCTAATTTCACCAATCAATAAATCCTCTTCTAAAGATATAATATTTGTTTCTATTATCTGACCAGCTATTCCAGTATTCCCCTTTGATTTTACCCTTATATAATTTGAAGTATAGCCCTCTAAATAACTAGCTTCATCATCTGTTTCCATTTCATAAAGAACCTTTAGAGTTTTACCTAGAAACTTGGAATTAAACTTTTGGCTTAACTCTTCTCCTAATTTAATCAAGTTTTTACTCCTATGGGATTTTATATCTCCAGGAATTTGATTCTCATATCCTGCTGCAGGAGTACCCTCCCTTGGTGAATATTTAAATACATGGATTTTTGAAAATCCTACATCTTTAACAAATTCAAGTGTTTCATTAAATTCTTCATCTGTTTCGCCTGGAAATCCTACAATTATATCTGTGGTAATCCCTGCATTTGGCATATATTTTCTTATTAAATGAACCTTTTTCATATATTCTTCCCTTGTATATCTTCTATGCATTCTTTTTAATACAGAATTAGAACCACTTTGTAGGGATAGGTGAAAGTGATCGCAAACTTTTCTGCTATCAAGAATAACTTTCATAAAATTATCGCTAATTAAATTAGGTTCAACAGAACTTAATCTAATCCTTTCAATCCCATCTACTCTTGAAATTTCTTTTATAAGCCTAGCTAGGTCTATGTCTCCTAGATCCTTTCCATAGGATGCTATATGAATTCCTGTAAGAATTATTTCCCTAAATCCTGACTGAGATAGACTTTCCACTTCCTCTAATACGTCCTCCAATTGCCTACTTCTGATTGGTCCCCTGGCATAGGGTATAATACAATAAGAACAGTATTGGTTGCATCCATCCTGAACCTTAATATAGGCCCTGGTTTTAGACTTGATTTCATCAACAGAAATTTTTTCAAATTCCTTATATTCCCTAGTGCTTTTAACTATATTTATAGGACTATTTACAAGTCTGGCTTCCTCACATAAATCTACAATTTTATTCCTATCACTTGTACCTATTATTACATCTACTCCATTAAGCTTTTCAACCTCATCCGGTGATACTTGGGAGTAGCATCCAACCACAGCTACAATAGAATTCTCGTTTTTTCGTTTTGATTTTCTTATAAACTGCCTTGACTTTCTATCAGAAAGATTTGTAACAGTACAAGTATTTATAACATATATATCTGATAATTCATCCTCATTAACTATACTATAACCAGCATCTAAGAAGAGCTTCTCCATAGCTTCTGTTTCGTACTGGTTTACCTTGCAGCCAAGTGTATGAAAGGCTACTTTACTCATTAAATCACTCCTAATCCCCCAAGTTCATAAAGAATAATTGCGGATGCTACAAATCCTGCTGTCTCAGTCCTTAGTATCCTATTGCCTAAAGAAACAATTTGCCCGCCTATGGACCTTAGCTTTTGAATTTCTTCACTTTCAAATCCACCCTCAGGACCTATAATCAGAATTATTCTCCCACTTTCTATACTCTTTAAACTATCCCCTATGCTTTGAAACTTTTCATCTTCATAAGGGACAATGATATTTTCTTCATTTTTAATTGCATTTAACATCTCATCGAATGTTTGTATGTTTTCAACTTTAGGTATAAAATCCCTTTTAGATTGTTTTGCAGCTTCTGCTGCAATCATATTCCACCTATCAATTTTCTTTTTTTCCTTCTTTATATCATTAATTTTTACAATTGTCCTATGAGTAATTAAACCAATAAACTTTTTTACCCCAATTTCTGTGTTTTTTTGTATTATTAAGTCCATTTTACTACCCTTTGATAAGGCCTGATATAGGATTATTTCAATTTTCGATTCAGACCTACCTTCTTCCTTAGATATAATCCTTAATTCAATTTTATCCTTAAGAATATTTTCAATAGTTGAAAGATAGTTGTAGCCTTCAGATGAAACCTCTATCTTATCCCCTATATTTAAACGTAAAGCATCCCTTATATGCCTTGTATCATTGCCTCTTATTAAAATCTTATCTCCCTTAATCTGATCCTTATCAATAAAAAACCTGTGCATTCTATCATCCTTTATTTTTTGGCAATAATACATGCCCATTCATTCATTTTATTAGTCTCAAGAATTTTAAAATTATTTGTTTCTAGTGCCTCTCTAACAAGGTTTAGCTTACTTAAAATAATACCTGATGCTATAAAAATGCCATCTTCATTTAAGTGATTTGCTATATCACTTGTCATTTCAGCTATGACTTCCGCAATAATATTTGCCACTATCAAATCAGACTTTTCATCTACCACTTCAAGTAAATTCCCTAGTTTTATATCTATCCTATCCTCCACTTGATTCATCTTAATATTTTCCTCAGATACCTTAATAGCAGTTGGATCTAAATCAACACCTATAACCCTACTAGCACCTAGTTTAGCTGCCGCTATGCTTAAAATACCACTCCCACAGCCTATATCAAAAACTTTTATATCTGGAAGTATGTAAGTCTCTAGTGCTTCCAAACAAAGAATGGTTGTTTCATGGGTTCCTGTTCCGAAAGCCATGCCAGGGTCCATATCTATAAGAATTTTACCTTCTTCATTGTCATAGGTCTCCCAATTTGGCTTTATAATTATATTCTTTCCAACACTGGTGGTCTTGTAGTAAGTTTTCCAGGATTCAGCCCAATCATCTTCATCAACTAAATTTTCATAGACTTTACCAATCTCCCCCTTACCTGTCAGTGAATCAATTTCTATATTCTCCCTAATAAATTTAATAACATGGTCCAATTTACCATCCTGAGGAAAATATGATTTAATATAGATATTGTCATGATCCAGGTCTTTGATATTTATATCAAAAAAATCCCAACTATCAGGCTCCTGGGATAATTCTATAATATCCCTAGCATCTTCTATAGCTAATCCCTGGGCCCCTGCCTCATATAAAATATGGGAAACAAAGTCTTCATTTTCTCTTTTAGTCTTTACCACTATCTCTGCCCATTTCATATCTATACACTTCCCTCTTATAGAATCAATTACAATTATAACTTAATAGTGGATTAAATTCTAGTCTATTAAAAAACAATCATCTCTGATGATTGTTTTAATTAAAAGCATCCTTTACTTTGTTAAAAAAACCTTTTTTATTTTCCTTGTAATCATTTCCACTTTCCTTAGAAAATTCAAGTAATAATTCTTTTTGTTTTTCAGTTAATTCTGTTGGGACCTCTATATTTGTCCTAAATAGTAGATCTCCCTTGCCCATACCCCTTAGGTTTGCTACACCCTTATGCCTTAACCTAAACTGTGTGCCGGTTTGAGTTCCAGGCGGAATAGAAAATTTTTCATTACCTTCAAGTGTAGGAACCTGAATCTCTGCTCCCAGGGCAGCCTCAGTAAAGGTAATTGGAATATCTAAATATATATTATTTCCTTGTCTTTTAAATATAGGGTCTTCATTTACTGAAAGATAAATAACAAGTCTCCAGATGGGCCACCCCTGACTCCACCTTCGCCTTCTCCTCTTCAGGAACCTATAGAGCCGTTATCAACACCAC
>CAZFIO010000104.1:0-7768 GCA_964519585.1 uncultured Tissierellaceae bacterium | reverse complement strand
ACATAAGGAAATAAGTAAGATTTTAGGCCTAGATAAGGAATACAATGTAGTAGTAACTGGTGCTGGTAATTTGGGAAATGCTATAGCAAATTATGGGGGATTTAAGGACCTGGGATTCAACATTGTTGGAGTATTTTCAAGACTTGAAGGCGATGAAAATCATCCTGTTAGGGGGATGAAGGTAAGGCATATAGATGAATTAGAGGACTTTATAAGGGATAATAATGTTAGTATAGGAATTATCACTACCTCAAAAGAGAACGCACAGGCAGTTGCGAATATATATATAAAAGCAGGTATTAAGGGGATATGGAACTTTGCCCCAGTAGATCTGGTATTACCAGAAGGGATCCAATTAGAAACTGTAAGGCTAAGTGAAAGTCTATCTGCCTTAACATATTTTATTAAAGAATTCACAAAATAAAGAGGCAGGAGCCTCTTTTTTTATTTAAAGAATCTTGGTATAATTAATTGATTAGCAAATTTCAGGATGCAGGTGATTATAATAGTTAAATACAATATAGAAGAAGGAAAAAACAGACTGATACTAAGGGATGTAAATGATTTCAATCCTAAACATATATTTGAGTGTGGACAGGCCTTCAGATGGAAGGTAGAAAAAGATGGTTCCTATACATTAGTTGCCCATGGCAGGGTTCTAAATGTAAAAAAAGAGGACAAGGATATAGTCTTTTCAAATACAAATTTAGAAGAATTTTCAAGGATATGGTATAATTATTTTGACTTAGCTAGGGATTATGGTGCAATAAAAAAAGACTTAAGCAAGGATCCTATTCTAAAGGATGCAGTAGAATATGGACAAGGCCTAAGGATACTAAACCAAGAACCCTATGAGACTATTGTTTCCTTTATAATCTCAGCAAACAACCAAATACCAAGAATTAAAAGGTCTATAGAATTAATAGCAGAAAACTATGGGGACGAAATTCCATATGGTCATGAAAGTCACTATAGTTTTCCTACACCTAAGAAGATATCTAGTCTAAGCACTGAGGAGCTAAAAGAAATATCCAGGGTAGGATTTAGGGCAAAAAGAATTATAGAAAGCTCAAAGATTATCCATAGAAAGGATATAGACCTAAATTCCCTATATGAAATTAGTAAAGACCAGGGAAAAGAACTTCTCATGAAGTTACCGGGTGTTGGTCCTAAGGTAAGTGACTGTATCCTTTTATTTTCCTTTAATAAGGGGGATGCCTTCCCCGTGGATACCTGGGTAAAAAGGGTAATGGAACATTTTTATATAAAAAAAGACACAAGTGTTAAGGATATAGGACTATACGGTGGTGAAAAATTTGGAAACCTAGCTGGTTTTGCCCAGCAGTACTTGTTTTACTATGCTAGGGAGGAAAGAATAGGAAAATAGGAGGGATTGGTTTGCTAGTTAATTATATGGAAGCTGCAGTGGATATGGTTTTAAAGGATATGACAAAAAGTGAAGAGTTACCTTGCTCTTGTGAGCAATGCGTAAATGACATAAAGGCAATAGCACTAAATAATTTAAAACCTATGTATGTAGTTACTGATGAGGGTCTGGTATACAATAGGATAAAAGAATTGAATATTCAGTTTAAGGCTGACATAATTGGGGAATTAACCAAATCTATAAAAAAGGTTGGGGACAATCCACGACATAGATAAGCTGTTCTAAACAAATTTATAAATTTAAGTTTATAAAGAGGGCCTAGCTCTCTTTTTATTTTGGGGGGATTATATGCTTGGCACAATTGTAAATTCACTGGCAATTATACTAGGTAGTTTTTTGGGACTATTATTAAAAAGTGGTATTAAAGACAAATATAAGGAAAGTATAATGGATAGTATAGCCCTACCTCTAATGATTATTGGGGTTATGGGGGCTTTAGAAACAGACAATATAATACTTATAATAGGAAGTATGGTGGTAGGAAATATTATTGGTGAAATGATAGCTATAGATGATAAGCTAAATAGCTTTGGCTATAGTATAGAAAGAAAATTTGGAGGGAAAGATAGTAACTTTACAAAAGGCTTTGTTATGGGATCCTTGATTTTTTGTATAGGGGCTATGGGTGTAATAGGGGCAATTGAATCAGGTCTAACTAATAATCATGAAACCTTGTTTGCAAAATCTGTTTTGGATGGAATTTTTTCTTTAATATTTGCTTCCAGCCTGGGAATAGGTGTGGCTTTTTCTGCCATACCAGTATTTATATACCAGGCTAGTATAACCCTTATGGCCAATATAATTAACACTATCCTAACTCCCAGTATGATTAATGAAATGTCAGCAGTGGGTGGGGTTATAATTTTAGCCATTGGAATTAATCAGCTGGGAATTAAGAAGATGAGAATTGCAAATATGTTGCCAGCCATATTTATACCAATAATTTACTATCTAATAATGGATTTACTAGTAATAACTAGATAAAGAGAGAGAAATGGAGATAAGTATATATATTACTAGAAATTAGGTATTAATGATAAAATTAGCAAAAAATGGGCAAGATACTCTACTTGAAATGTAAATTATTTTGGGGTAATATAAGTATTGTGATAATTAGCACTCGACAAGAGTGAGTGCTAACAATAAATAGGAAAAATATAGGGAGGTAGTATTAGATGAATTTAAGGCCATTAGGAGACAGAGTGGTTATTAAAAAAGTTGAAATGGAAGAAAAAACAAAGAGTGGTATTGTTCTACCAAGTTCTGCCAAGGAACAACCACAAATGGCTGAAGTAATCGCCATAGGAAATGACATCCTAAATGATGAAAAGAAAAAGGATCAAATTAAGATAGGAGATAAGGTAATCTTCTCCCAATATGCAGGAACAGAAGTAAAAATTGATGATGAAGAACTAACAGTACTGAAACTAACAGATTTATTAGCAGTGGTAGAGTAAAATAAACAATAGTTAAACAATGGTTAAACAATTGTTAAAATGAAGGAGTGTAGAATAAATGGCAAAAGAAATTAAATTTAGCGAAGATGCTCGTAGATCAATGGAAGCTGGAATCAATAAGTTAGCTGATACAGTAAAGGTTACACTTGGACCTAAGGGTAGAAATGTAGTACTAGATAAAAGCTTTGGTGCTCCACTAATCACAAATGATGGTGTTACTATAGCAAGGGAAATTGAGTTAGAAGATAAGTATGAAAATATGGGTGCTCAATTGGTTAAGGAAGTAGCTACAAAAACTCAAGATGTGGCTGGAGATGGAACAACTACTGCAACTTTATTGGCCCAAGCTATAATTAGAGAAGGCCTAAAAAATGTAGCGGCAGGAGCCAACCCAATCATTCTTCAAGGTGGAGTAGAAAAGGCAGTTGAAAAAGCTGTAGAAGCCATAAGAGGATTTTCAAAAGATGTAGAAACTAAGGAAGATATAGCTCAAGTTGCATCTATTTCAGCAGGCAGTGAAGAAATAGGTAGACTTATAGCTGAAGCAATGGAAAAGGTAGGAAACGACGGAGTTATCACTGTAGAAGAATCAAGATCTATGGGTACTACCCTAGAAGTAGTTGAAGGTATGCAATTTGACAGGGGCTATGTATCTCCTTACATGGTAACAGATACAGAGAAAATGCTTGCAGAATACGATTCCCCTTATATCTTAATTACTGATAAGAAGATTACTAATATTCAAGAAATACTTCCTATACTAGAGCAAATAGTTCAAGAATCAAAACCTCTAGTGATAATCGCTGAAGATATCGAAGGTGAAGCTATGGCAACCCTAGTAGTTAATAAACTAAGAGGAACCTTCAACTGTGTAGCAGTTAAGGCACCGGGCTTTGGTGACAGAAGAAAAGAAATGCTTGAAGATATAGCTATACTAACTGGTGGTCAAGTAATATCCGAAGACTTAGGATTTGACCTAAAAGACACTACTATAGATATGCTAGGTAGTGCAATGAAGGTTAAGATAGATAAGGAAGATACAGTTATAGTGGATGGTGCTGGTGATAAGGAAGTTATTGAAAAGAGAGTAAGCCAAATCAAAGCTCAACTTGAAGAAACAGAATCAGAATTTGATGCAGAAAAACTTCAAGAAAGACTAGCAAAATTATCAGGTGGGGTAGCAGTTATTCAGGTAGGGGCTGCAACAGAAACTGAACTGAAAGAAAAGAAATCAAGAATAGAAGATGCTCTAGCAGCTACAAGGGCAGCTGTAGAAGAGGGTATGATTCCTGGTGGTGGAACAGTATTACTAGATTCCATTTCAGAAGTTGAAAAACTTTATGAAACTACAAGTGGTGACGAAAGAACAGGGGTAAATATCATAATTAGAGCTTTAGAAGAACCAGTAAGACAAATTGCTTCCAATGCAGGAGTAGAAGGTTCAATAGTAGTTGAAAAAGTTAAGGCTGAGGCAGCAGGTGTTGGTTTCGACGCTCTAAATGAAGCATATGTAAACATGATAGAAGCTGGAATAGCAGACCCAACAAAGGTAACCAGATCAGCCCTACAAAATGCAGCTTCAGTAGCAGCCATGGTCTTGACTACAGAGGCAGCAGTAGTTGATGTAAAAGAAGATGATCCAATGGCAGGCATGGGCGGCATGGGTGGCATGGGCGGAATGGGCGGCATGATGTAAAGGCTGAAAGCATTAGGTGTAGTGGCAGATGACTTTGTCTGCAAGGACCTAAAAAATTAAATAGTATTAAATTTAGGGGCTGGGTGAATACTCAGCCCCTAAATCTTTGCAGTGATATATTCATAAGTTCCGTTATAATAGCAAATGGAATATAATATAAATATAAAACCTTGTATAAATCTTGAAAACCATGTATTATATATAAAGAAAGAGGGGGTGGGGGAATGGAAAGAAATCATAAAATATATATATTATTAACCCATAGTGGGTCTGCTTTTGCAAAATTAATCAATGTTTATACTAGGGATAAATACACACATGCTTCTATAGCCTTGGATAAAGATTTAAACGAACTATATAGTTTTGGTAGACGAAAGCCCTACAATCCTTTAATAGCTGGCTTTGTCCAAGAGGATATTATCAATGGAACCTTTGGAAGGTTTCCTAAAACAAGATGTGCCCTATACTCTTTAAAGGTAAGCGAAGTGCAATATAAAAAGGTTGAAAAAAATTTAGCAAGGTTTAAAGAAGAATCAAAAAGATACGGTTATAATTTCCTGGGTTTGTTCGGAGCTATGTTTCAACACCCTATACAAAGGAGATATTCCTACTTTTGTTCCCAGTTCGTTTCTGAACTGCTCTTAACCAGTGATATTAAGCTTCTTGATAAACATCCTGGTTTGACTGCACCCATGGACTTCCTAGGATGCCCGGAACTTGAATTTGTATATGAGGGATATCTAAACATATATGGTCAGGGATTAAACAAAGAAATGGTACCCTTTGAGAGTGTTTTGCAGGAAGATATTATTATATAAAGAGTTTTTTATAAATCTTTATGTTCTATGTTAAAATAGAATATAAAGATTTTTTCTTTTTTGCAGTGATTTTTAAACTTTGTTCGTTATATTTAGTAAGGGAAGGAGGGGAGAAATGACAGATGAAAACCTACTTATAAAAAAGGCAATAGAAGGGGATCAAGAATCCTTTGAAAAAATAGTAAATTTCTATAAAAACTATGTATTTGCAATCATTTTAAACTTTATAAAGGATAAGGAAGAAGTTGAAAACGTGGCCCAAGAAGTCTTTCTCCAAATATACCTCTCCCTTCCAAAGTATAAGGAGGATAACTTCAAGGCCTGGATTAGTAGGATTACATCAAATAAGGCCATAGATTCCCTAAGGTTAAAAAGAAGTAAATTCAGGGAAGAGGTCACCCAAGAAGAGGATCAACTTGAGAAGTTCTATATAGGGTCAGATAAGGACCCACTGACAGAAATTATAGAAAGAGAAAACACACAGGAACTAGATGATATTATAGGGTCACTACCAGAAATATACCAAGAAGTCATAAGGAAGTTTTATTTTGAGGGTATGTCCTATATAGAAATTGCAGAGGAAGAAAAACTTTCAGTGAAGACTATAGAATCTAGACTTTATAGGGGAAGAAATATGTTAAGAGAGAAATGGAGGGAAAGATTATGAAGCATTTTCAAGAAGATAAGTGGTTGGAATATAAGAATGAAAACCTAAAAGAAAGTGAAAGGATAGAAATGGAAGATCATTTATACAACTGTGATAAATGCATGGAAATCTTTCTTTCAACTATTGAGGAAGAAGAAATCACAGGGGCAGGGGCTTATATTTCTATAGACTTTACAGAAAACATAATGAGAAAAGTAGCGAAGGCAGTCTTAACTAAGGAAAGAAAGAAAAAAAGATTAATTAATGATTTCTTCCTATACTATGCAGCAGTAGCCTCTGTAGCCATAATCCTTACTGCAGGAGGATTGTTTGGGAAGATGGTAGAGACTGTACCCAAGATAAGCCTTAGTATAGACAAGGAAGAAAATCAAATTAAGCCAGAAACTATCTACAATATTTCAGAAGCAATAACAGGAAAAACTTCTGACTTTATAAATAATTTTGGAACAAAGAAGATTAAGGAGGATTAAGATGAGACAGAAAAGCAAATTGCTTGCATTTTTACTATCCTTTATACCTGGCCTGGGACACTTTTATATAGGCTATGCAGATAGGGGATTAATATATTTAATATTAGCAGGAGTAGGGTGTGGGGGGTCAATAGTTTTAGGTTTACTAAGCAGTAGTGAATTCTTTCTATTTACCTTGTTTGCAGCCTATGCCCTAATATGGCTTATAGCCCTAATAGATTCATTTAACCTTATAAATCAGATAAGGTATGGGGCTATAAATAGAAACCTAGAAGAAGAACTTGGAGAAGAGGGAGTTAAAATGATGAACAGAAAGATAATAACCTTAGGTTTATCCCTGATACCAGGAGCTGGACATATGTATTTGGGCTACCAGAAAAAGGGGCTAGCCTATATGGGGATGTTTTTCTTTACCATATTTTTTATGGGCTGGTTAAACCTAAGCTTCCTACTATTTTTAATACCACTGATTTGGTTTTATGCCTTCTTTGATGCCTTTCATACTGTAAATGAAAACACCCTAGAGGATAGCCAGGTGGATATAGTAAACCTACTACCTAAAATTGGCCACAAATATATAGGAATAGGATTAGTAGTTATTGGGCTCATAGTCATATTTCAAAACCTAATCTTTCCTATAATAGGTGAATTTATAGGCTACAGGTATAGGAATTTTATTCAAAGCTTTATAGTATCCCTAGCCTTTATAATCATAGGAATCAAAATGTTAAGGGGAAAGAAAATGGTAGAATTGGAGGATGAGGATAATGAAGATTAAGAGAGTTGGGAATATTTCCATGGCAATAATCCTTATTTCCTTTGGGCTATTACTTTTTATAAGTCAATTTAGTAAGATTTCAGCCATAGAGCTGGCAGTAAAGTTCTGGCCTGCAATCTTAATCCTAATAGGTATAGAAATCCTCTACTATGTTTATAAAAACAAGGGAGAAGATGATCCTATAATTAGATATGATATATTTTCCATGTTTATAGTATTTGTAATACTTCTTGTAAATCTAAGCCTATATGGGTTAATGGAATCTGGGATACTTGATTATATAAAAATAAGGGTATATGAAGAAACAGCCTATTATCAGCATCTGGAACGATAGAATCATAGCCTAACAGTAGTTAAACAATTATAATATATGCATGTACTAGACCAGCTAGTAAAAGTCAATCTAATAAATAAAAAATAAATAAAAAGATTACA
>CAZFIO010000103.1:0-7795 GCA_964519585.1 uncultured Tissierellaceae bacterium | reverse complement strand
CGGAATGCTATATCTTTTTATAGACTATTTACAAAGGTTCTTTAACCCTATACTTGACCTAACAGAAAAATACAACATCCTTCAATCATCTATGGCCTCCAGCGAAAGAATATTTTCTTTACTGGATGACAATAGTTTTATAGAAAATAAAGATCAAATAGTTAAACTTGATAATATTAAGGGTAAAATAGAATTTAGAAATGTTTGGTTTGCCTATGAGGATGAAAACTGGGTACTAAAGGATATAAGCTTTACAATAAATCCTGGGGAAACCGTAGCCCTTGTGGGAGCTACTGGTGCTGGCAAATCCTCCATCATCAACCTTCTTACTAGGTTTTATGATATACAAAAAGGTCAAATACTCCTAGATGATATAGATATAAAACATATAGATAAGCAACGGCTAAGGTCCTATATAGGAGTTGTTTTACAGGATGTATTTCTTTTTTCTGGAACAATCAGGGATAATATTAGGTTAAACAACTATAATTTGGATGATTCAGATATTGAAATGGTAGCCAAATATGTTAATGCAGATAAATTTATCAATAAATTACCAAATCTTTATGATGAACCTTTAATGGAAAGAGGTTCAACCCTTTCCTCAGGTGAAAGGCAACTTCTATCATTTGCTAGAACCCTTCTTTATGATCCTAAGATATTGGTCCTAGATGAAGCCACATCTAGTATAGATACAGAAACTGAATTGCTAATCCAAGATGCCTTAGGCAAGATAGTTCGCAACAGGACCTCTATTGTTATCGCCCATAGACTATCAACTATCCAGCATGCAGATAGTATTATTGTCCTAAAAAATGGCTTAATTATGGAAAGAGGAAACCACCAAGAATTATTGGATATGAATGGCATATATTACGACTTATATAGGCTCCAATATAGCTATTCTTCATAAATCTATTGTATGATATCTGTCTTTAGTATTTTCTTTTAATAACAAATAGGGGGTTAATAAATATGTATGACTTGCATGTCCACAGTAATTTTTCCATAGATTCCAAAAGCTCCATGGAAGATATGACACTAGCAGCAATGGAAAAGAATCTTAAAACAATCTGTTTTGCTGATAGAATTGTTCTAGATTTTACAGTAAATAAAATTAACTTAAGTTTTAGGACTGAGGATTATTTAAGAAATATAAATCAGGTTAAGTATAAGTATCTAAAAGAAATAGAAATTCTGACCGGCTTAGAAATAGGTATGCAGCCTCATTTAGGTGGGAGTTATGATGCAATCATTGATAAATATCCCCTAGATTATATTATTATGTCAGTACATTCAGTGGATGGTAAAGATATTTTTATAGATGATTTTCTTCAGGACATCGACCAGTCCCATGCCCTCTACCTTTATTATCAACAAGTATACCAATGCCTTGAGGCCTATGATAATTTTGATGTATTAGGCTTGTTTGATGGTGTAGACAGGTATTTAGGGAATAAAAATCTATCCTCTATCTATCAAGATCATTTCCCACGGATAAGGGATATTCTATCACTCTTGATCAGCAAGGGAAAAGGTTTAGAAGTAAATAGCTCTGCCCTAAGGTTTGGCTTGGATTATTTTCATCCCAAGCAAGCTATTTTAGAACTTTATAGGGAGCAAGGCGGAGAAATCATCACCCTAGGTTCCAGTGCTAATAGCCCTGAATACATAGGTCATAGTTACAGGCAAATGGAAAGGCTATTAAAAGAATTAGGCTTTAAATATTTTTATATATATCGTGATCGTAAAAAAATTCCTATAAATATTTCATAAAAATTAAAGGCCTCTTAAGATTAAGAGGCCTTTAATTATCCCGCAATGCCGTCCTACCCATTTAATTCACACCCGCCTTTTTTAAGGTGGGTATCTTGCTAGCATAGTCTAACTTCCACTTTCAGAGGCTTGTTATCGTATACTAAACGCAGACTCCCGTGTCTGATATGTCGGTTGAATTATTTGGGTTAACGAACATTGCAGAAATATTTCTATATTCATTATACCTTATATAAATTAAATTTTCAACAAAACCAAGCTTTCTTTATTAAAAACAAATGGATTCTTTACCAAAAATTAGGTCATCTATCTCCTCTTCATCCAGGCTTTCATGCTCCAAGAGGGCATCAGCAAGACCTATTAGTTTGTCCTTATTTCCACTTAAAAGACTAGTTACCTCACTATATAAGTGATGCAAAATTTTCCTTCCCTTATCAATAGTATCCCTAGAAACACTGATACCATTATTCTCAAGGGCATTGTAGTTCAGCAAGCCAACGCCTTCATCCATTCCATAAATACAGATCATGGACATTACAATATTTGTGGACTTTTCCAAATCAGAAGAAGCCCCTGTAGTAATACAATCTTTTCCAAATATTATTTCCTCAGCAGCCCTACCGGCTAGAGCAATCTTTATACTATTTATCATGTCTTCCTTGGTCTGATACATTTTCTCAGGTGAAATATTTAAGCTAAAACCTCCTAATCCTCCACTACTTGGAATGATAGAAACCTTGGCTACCCTGTTTTCTTTTGCTATCAATTTTGTAACCAGGGCATGTCCAGCTTCGTGATAGGCTGTAATCTCTCTATCCCTATGGGATATACCACTCCTGTCCTTCTTTTCATCACCTACCAAAACCTTATAGTAGGCCCTGTCTATATGGTCACTGTTTATTTCACTATCCAGGTTTTTGGCTGCCAGCATAGCAGACTCATTTACCAGGTTTTCAAGTTTAGCACCACTAAAATAAATAGTATCCTTGGCTAGCTTACGAAAGTCTATATTTTTTTGAAAAGGGCTTGTTTCTTGTATGAAGTTTTAGGATTTCCTCCCTAGCATTAAGATCAGGCAAATCAACCCTAAGCTGCCTATCAAATCTACCTGGTCGTAGTAAGGCCTCATCCAATACATCTATCCTATTGGTAGCAGCCAGTACTATGATACCCTCATTGCCCTTAAATCCAGACATTTCAGCTAAAAGAGCATTTAAGGTCCTGTCACTTTCATCGCTACCGGACAAATTATTTCCCTTTCTTTTTTTACCAAGTGAATCAATTTCATCAATAAATATTACAGACTTACCTGCCTCTTTTGCATCCTTAAACAAATTTCTAATCCTACTGGCCCCAAGCCCAGCATAAACTTGGACAAAATCAGAGCCTGATACAGGAAATATAGGCACATCTGCTTCACCAGCTAAGGCTTTTGCTAACAGGGTTTTACCTGTTCCCGGTGGTCCATATAGCAGGACCCCTCTTGGTAATCTAGCTCCATAGCTAGAATATTTATCAGGATTTTGAATAAAATCAACCATTTCCATAAGAGTTTCCTTAGCCTCATGGTTACCAGCTACATCTGAAAACCTTAAACTATGCTTGTCTATAAAACCATCCAATTGAGAAAGTTTGTTCATTTCCTTTTCTGTTTCCTTTGAAGAGTCACGCCTAGAAAATATTATAATCCCTGCTAAGACTAAGGATAGACCAGAAAATATAACTATATCAGTCACAGTCTTGGAGCCTTCTACTACCTTAATCCCATTTAGCAAAAGATCTTCCTTAAAATCATCAATTCTAGGGTTGTCAGTTACTACCATATCCCCATTGGAAAGTTTCACCTTTATTTGAGATGAACTATCCAGCCTAACCTCTACAACTTCTTTCTTTTCAAGTTTTTCCCTAAATTCTAAATAGGAAATTTCTGATATGTGACTTTTGTTTATCAATATATAAGATAACACACTTATTATCAATGAAATAAGTATAAAAGTAATAGCATACTTATTAATTTTATTCACAACAAAATAACCTCCCTGGGTTTCTTATAATATCTAAATTATAACAAGCCCTAGGAGGCTGGTCCACAACCTTCATTTGTAATACTTAGCATATAAGTCCATTATATCCATATTTTTATAGATACTTTAAAGTTTTTACCAAATCTTCCATATCTCTAGGCAATTTTGAATTAAATTCTAGTTTCTTGCCATCCCTTATACCACTAATTCCCAGAAAATATGAGTGCAAGGCCTGCCTTTCAATATAGTCGCTAGGCTTGTGATATAGGATATCACCTATTATTGGGTGACCTATATAGCTTAAATGAACCCTAATTTGATGGGACCTACCCGTAAACAATTGAAGTTCTAGCAAGCTGGACTTCTTATATCTTTCAACAACACTATAAGACGTTAAAGCATTTTGTCCATTGGCCCTTACCATCTTTCTTACACTGCCTTCTTCTTCCCTACCTATAGGTTCTTCTATAAAAGCTTCATCTTTTTCAACCAGCCCATCCACAAGGGCTAGGTATTTTTTTACCACAGTATTTTCCTGGAACTGATCTGCTATTTGTTGGTGGGCAAAGGGATGCTTTGCAACTATCAATAATCCTGAAGTATCCATATCAAGCCTATTTACAAATCTGATTTTTCTCCTTATATTATTAAGCTTATAATAATGGGAAATTCCATTTGATAAGGTTCTAGTTTGATGGGATTTAGTTGGATGAACAACAATATTTGCTTCCTTGTTAATCACAAGAATATCCCCATCCTCGTATACAATATCCAAATTCATAGCTTCAGGCTTAATATTATTATCTTCATCCTCAAATATTAGGCCTACTAGGTCTCCTTCCTTAAGAATCTTTGTTTTTCTTTCAAAAAACCCATTAACTAATATTTTTTTATTCTTATACAACTTTCTAAAGAGTCGACCTGATAATTTTTTTCTTTTTAAGAATTCTTCTATATTTAGGCCATTACAATTACATTCAAAAACTATATTATTTTCATCTTTTTCATATATATTCATTTTTACCTCCAAAATCCAGCAAATATATTATATAATACTATTATATAATAACATATGGTTTTAAAATTCTATTTCATCGAGGTGATAATTTTGAGTCTTACAAGAAAAATCAATCTAATTTCCAATAGAAACTTTGAATCAAGAAAAACTTCCTTGGAGCTGATAGAAAAATTTACTGCCAGGGGTTTTCAGATTTCAGAAAGATATAGTCCAGATGCAGAATTAAATATTTGTGTAGGTGGGGATGGCCGCTTTCTAAGGGCTGTTCACAAATATAAGTTTCCTTCCATACCATTTATTGGTATCAACACTGGTCATCTGGGATTTTTTCAAGAAATTAGTCCGGAAAACATTGATGTTTTTATATCAAAATATATCAACCAAGATTATTACACTGAAGACATTTATTTGATAGATGCTAAGGTTGTAACCAGTAAGAAAACCTACCAGCTTACAGCCATAAATGAAATAGTTGTTAAAAGTATCCAGTCAAAGGTAATTCATCTGGACCTATATATAGACGGCAACCATTTAGAGAAATTTAGTGGCGATGGTCTTATAATCTCAAGTCCAGTAGGAAGTACAGCCTACAACCTTTCAACAGGCGGAAGTATAGTCTATCCCAGCCTAAAAACAGTTCAAATCACACCACTTTCACCAATCAACTCTAAGGCCTATAGGTCACTGCCCAACAGCATGGTTGTACCAGGTAACTTAGAGATTTGTGTAAGGCCAGAAAGGCGTTATATTAACTCTGCTCTCATTGTAAATGATGGGGTGGAATTCAAATACCAGGATACAAAGGAAGTGATTTTAAAGCTTTCGGAAAATAAGATTTTTAAGTTAAACTTTGACCAGGATAATTACTGGAACAACTTAAAAAGTAAATTCTTGTAAAAACTTTGCTTCCTACCCTTGGTCATGGTGATAAGATTAGTGTCCTTCAACCTAAAAGAAGCCCTTTCAAATCTGAAAGTGGCTTCTGATTTTATTTAATTAATGAATCAAACTCCCTAATCAAGTCTTTAAACTTCTTCATAGCATTATTCACTGGTTCTTCTCTTGTCATATCTATGCCAGCCTTCTTCAAAATATTTATAGGATAGTCAGAGCTACCAGACTTTAAAAATTTAAGATATTTCTCAACATCATTATTCTCATTTTTTATTATCTTTTGTGATAAGTCAACAGCTGCTGAAAAACCAGTTGCATATTGATATACGTAAAAATTGTAATAAAAATGTGGAATTCTAGCCCATTCTATAGCAATCTCTTCATCAACTATTGTATTTGGTCCATAATATTTTTTATTGAGTTCTAGATAAATATTTGAAAGGTATTCTGCAGTAAGTCCTATACCTGCTTCCAAATCTTCATTTATCTTCTTTTCAAACTCAGCAAACATAGTTTGCCTAAATACAGTAGTCCTAAAAGACTCTAAATAGTGGTTAATCAAATAGAGTTTTTCATTCTTATCCTGAGAATTCTTAATCATATAGTCTAATAATAAAAGTTCATTTACAGTTGAGGCAACTTCAGCCACAAAAATACTATAGTTACCATAGATATAAGGTTGATATTTTCGTGTGAAATAACTATGGATCGAATGTCCCATTTCATGGGCTAGGGTAAATAAATTATCCATGGTTTCATGGTAGTTCAGTAGTATATAGGGCTTAGAATCATATGATCCACTAGAGTAGGCTCCTGATCTTTTTCCCTTGTTCTCATATATATCAATCCACCTAGATTCAAAACCTTCATTCATTGCAGCCAAATACTCCTCGCCTAAAGGTGCCAGAGCCTTTCTTACCAATTCAACACTTTCATCATACCTTATTTTAAATTCAAAATCCTTTACTATAGGCCTGTATATATCATACATATGGACTTCATCTAATTCTAAAACCTTCTTTCTAATCTCCATATAATCATACATACCATCCAGATTATCATGTATTGATTCTATAAGCTTATGGTAAACAGCCATAGGAATATTGTTTTCTTTCAGTGAAGCTTCCATAGATGAGCTAAAGTTTCTTAGCCTTGCATTTACAATATTATTTTTCAAGTCACCACTAAGTATTGTTGCAAATGTATTTTCAAAACCCTTATAGGTTTTATATAAGGACTTAAATGCACTTTTCCTTACTTCCCTGTTATTAGATTCCATAAGGGGAATAAAATTTCCATGGCTAATTTCTATTTCCTTCCCCTCTTCATTAGTAATCTTGGGGAATTTTAAATCGGCATTGTTTAACATAGAGTATATCTTTTCAGGCATTGTCCCCACCTCACCCATTTGGGCAAGAATAGATTCATCCCTTGCTGACAATACATGAGGTTTTAGCCTTGTTATATCTTCTAGATATTGCTTATATACTTCCAGCCCATTATTCTCACTAATATATATTTTGATTTCTTCCTCCTGGCTTGCTAATAATTCAGGTAGAAAAAAGGATGTCTTTTCATTTACCCCTATATAAAGCTTCATAGCCTTTTCTGATATCTCCTGTGATTTAGGATTTCTAGTATCCTGGTCCAAAAGCAGATGACTATATACGTATACATTTTCCATGGCCCTTAGCAGCTTATCTTTGTCCCTTAAGGCCTCCAAGAGGGCTCCACCACTTTCTGTAACTTTACCCTTATGCTTTACAAATTCATCTGCCAATTTAGATACCCTCTTATATTCACCTTCCCAAGCTTCCAAGCTGTCAAACAAGGATTCCAAATCCCAAGTATCATGCTTTTTTATATCTTTTCTTTCCAATACCTGACTTAACACATATACTCCTCCTAATCCTTTATATTATTTACCCCATATATTATCAATTCCCTAGCTATGGGCGCTGCAGCCTGACCACCTGTGCTAGCCGCCTCTTCCACAAGAACAGCCACTGCAAATTTAGGATCATCATAGGGTGCAAAGCCTACAAACCAAGCATGGTCCATGTCACTAGCATTCTCTGCCGTC
>CAZFIO010000102.1:0-7812 GCA_964519585.1 uncultured Tissierellaceae bacterium | reverse complement strand
TGGATGGCGACTCCCAACACCAGGCATCAGAACTTATTAATATTATAAAGCCTACAATCAAACACCTTTTCAATCCAATCCCCCCAATTATTAAATACTCTAGATTTATCTGTACTTAATATATTGATATTCCATGATGCTGGGGATTATGTAATATAATTCACCCACTTTTCTCCATTAAAAAATAAGCATTTCCATGCTTATTTTTTTATATGTATTAGTTTTACTTTAGTGTTAAAAGTCCTACACTTATTTTCAAGGCATCATCCACATATTGCATCATCACATTGTCGAATTTACCTATCTTTTCTCTCAGTCTCTTTTTATCTATGGTTCTGACTTGTTCCAAAAGTACTACCGAATCTTTAGGGAGCCCATATTCCTGTCCTAATATTTCTACATGTGTTGGTAATTTCGCCTTGTTTATCTGTGATGTAATTGCTGCTATTATAATTGTTGGGCTGTATTTGTTACCAACATCATTTTGTATAACCAAAACTGGCCTTATGCCCCCTTGCTCTGAACCTATCACAGGGCTTAAATCCGCATAGAAAATATCTCCTCTTCTAACTATCACAACTTCTCACTTCCCGTTAGCATTGCCTCATACATACAAAGGTCAAGAATGTCCTGCTCAAATCCAATTTCTGCAAGGTATAGGTTTATGCTGCTCATTTCTATATATCCATTTTTAAGTCTTTCGCAAACATCATCTAAACATTTTTCTTGAAATAAAGCCCTTAGTTTTTCAAGAGAAAAATTATAGGCCTCACCATATTTCATTGGAACTGTTTGATTTATATCTATCATCCAGACCACCCCCATTTCCTTATGCCAGTCACCTATTAGAACCATATAAGTCAATTATATATGTTTTTTTCACCTAATGTCAACTAAATAAGTAAGAATTCTAGGAATCCAATAAGTAATCTACAATATGTTTAATATTACCATTCTCTATATAAACACGAGGTAGCCTCCTACCCATTGTTGACATAACCTCATAGTTTATAGTACCTAGTTTTCCTGCCAAGTCTTCTATACTTATAATTCCATCCCTATAGTCAAAAAGAATAACCTCACTATCCTTATTTATGTTTTTTATATCAGTTATATCAATCATCATTTGGTCCATACAAATATTTCCAACTATAGGGGCTAAACTTCCCCCTACAAAAACTTCCCCCTTGTTGCTGAGAGTTCTGGAATAACCATCTGCATAACCGATTGGCAATGTGGCTATTATAGAATCTCTGCCTGCTATAAATGTTTGGTTGTAGCTTATACCAGTACCCTTGGGAAGACTCTTTATATAGGATATGCTGGTTTTTAAGGCCATTGCAGGTCTTATATCTATATTTTCCTTTTTCAGATTTTCTGAAGGATAATGTCCGTAAAGAATAATACCCGCCCTTACCATATCTAAATTATATTCAGGCATCCTTATAATAGCTGCTGAATTAGATACATGTTTTATAGGTATATTGATATTTTTCTCTTCAAGTTTTTCTATAAGCCAAAGAAACTTATCATATTGGTTTTTTGTAAATGTTTTATCATCCTCATCAGATTTTGCAAAATGAGTATATATGCCCTCAACCTTTATATTTGGAAGATTATATATGTGGCTAATCTCTTCTATGGCCTTTTCATTGGGAACAAAACCTAACCTACCCATACCTGTATCGATTTTTATGTGTATTTTAACTGTCTTGTTTGCATTACCTGCCTCCTGAGACAAAAGTTTTGCATCTTCTAAGTCATATATGTTTTGTATTAAGTTATATTCAATAATTTTATCGTATTGAATTGGTGGAGTATAGTTCATAATAAGAATTGATGCTTCTATACCAGACATTCTCAGCTCCATACCCTCTAGAAGTGTAGAAACAGCTAACCTGTCTACCCCATTTTCTAAAAAGACTTTAGATACAGTTATTGCTCCATGCCCATAGGCATTGCCTTTTACTGTAGCCATAAGTAGTACATCTTTTTTTATATGTTTTTTTAGTTCCTTTATATTATGTTTTAAATTATCTAAATTAATTTCTAGTTTTACTGCCCTTGTCATAAGTGATGAGTTCATTTTATTTCCCCTTATTTGAATTTCATGTACTTTTTTTCATTCTAGTTATTAAAAAATATTTCTTATTCTTATATATATACATATTTCCTAGGTCAATATTTAGAATAGTTTATTGTTCTTTTCTTCTTTTAAAAGCATATAGCAAAGGCTATAGCATAGTCCTCTTCGTGAGAAATAGATATATCAATAGATTTCTTTCCTCTCTCCAAAAGAATGGTATTCAGCTTGTCTGATTTATTTACTAGGGGTTTTCCATAGTCATCATGAATAATTTCTATATCTAACCAAGATATTCGGCCTATACCTGTACCCAGGGCCTTGACAATAGCTTCTTTTGCAGAGAACAAACCAGCCACAGTTTTTGGATTGCTTGATCTTTCGTATATGTAGAGAATTTCTTTTTCTGTAAATATTTTACCATAAAATTGTTCAGTTCTTTTTTCCATTAATTTTTCAATTCTTTTAACCTGTACAATATCAACACCTATAGAGAACAAAATTATACCCCCAAACCTATGATTTTAATATATCCATATAATTAATCCCTAAATGCCCTAATAATATTATAAGCCTTCTTTAGATTATTGCAATCATAGGAAAGAAATAAAGGTTCTTAGGCTTAAGAACCTTTATCATTATTTACTTTATGGTGTATTGACTTGAGCCTGGTAGAGATGATGATAAGCTAGATTTTATTTGCTGTACATCTGTTTGATTTGCCGTAGGTGCAGGGGTATAATAACCTTTTTGCTCTGCTATTTCAAATATTTGGTACTGGATTTGCTCTGCTTCCTGCCTTAAGGTTTGCAAGGTAGACCTTAACTGTGGGTTCGATGCTTCTACTATACTTTGCGTATAACAATTTATGCTTGCCTTAGTTCCCTCTAATACATCATTGACAATATCATGTTCCCTCATTTTAACCTCCTAAAGAATTGATTAAGTTTGTTGCAGTAGTTTCTGCGTCTGTACTTGCTTTTTTAAACATTTGCTTAAGTTGTTGGTCCTGAACCTGGTTTGCATATTGTTCAAACTTTTTACTCATGGTAATATGTGCACTGGTAATTTCTTTAACGCTATTTAGCTCCTGTTGAGTTAAATTGCTTAAATTGATGGTATTTTTTAACGCCATTATTCACCCTCCACAATTTATTTTTATTTCTTTAGTATCTTGTGTTTAAATATATAATTTATTCAATACTTTTTTAATTTATTCTTGAGTAAAAATTAAAATCATGATATTTCCTCATATTTTTGATATACTGTATATTAACAAAATAAAAATGAGGTGGATTTATGGAGTTCAAAATTGGTAAGGCTGGTAAAAGTAAAATAATTTTGGTAAAAAAAGATGAGAAGTTTGATAATGATTTGTATTCCTATCTTGTTGAGAAGGAATTGTTTAAGGGGAAATTATCTGAGGTTTACTTTGACTTATCTAGACAGGGAGAAAGTACACTTCTTCTTGGTTTAGGTGAAGAAGAAAAGTTATCCTATAATTCCCTAAGAAAGGCTTTTAATAAGGCAGCAATAGAATTAAGAAAGTTCAAGGTTGAATCAGTTGACCTTCTAGTACCTAAGTTTGAAAAACTGGATTATATAAAAACTATAACTGCAATTAGTGAAGGATTTTTGCAATCCAACTATTCCTTTGAAAAATATTTAACTGAAAAGAAGCTTAAGCCTACAATAAAGGAAGTATATTACGAAGTGGTTGGTTTGGAAGATGAAATAGTTCTTCAAGCTATAAGGGAAGCAGAAATTTTAGTTGATTCTATCAATGTAACCAGGGACTTGGTAAATGAAAGGGCAATAAATATGTACCCAGAAGTCCTAGCCCAAGCTGCTAAGGACAAGTTGGAGGGGCTAGGGGTTAAGGTTGATGTTTTGGGAGAAGAAAAAATCAAGGAATTAAAAATGGAAGCATTTTTAGCAGTGGCTGAAGGTTCTGATAAGGAAGCCAAATTTATAATTATGGAGTATACAGGTGACCCTGCAAATAAAGAAAAAATAGCCCTTGTAGGAAAAGGCTTAACTTACGACTCAGGTGGCTACTCTTTAAAGCCTTCCACTAGCATGGATACCATGTTTACAGACATGGCCGGTGGAGCTACTGTAATAGGAGCAATAAAGGCTATAGCAAGTTCAAATTTAAAAGCTAATGTAGTTGGAATAATAGCTGCCTGTGAAAACTTGGTTTCAGGCAGAGCATATAAGCCTGGTGATATTGTAGGGTCAATGGCGGGTAAGACTATAGAGGTCTTAAATACGGATGCTGAGGGTAGATTGACACTGGCAGATGCTCTTTGGTATGCTGCTACAGTTGTTAAGGCAGATAAAATAGTTGATTTAGCAACCTTAACAGGTGCTTGTGTAGTAGCCTTAGGTAGCACAACTACAGGTGCTATCACAAACAATGATGAATTAATGAATGATCTACTTGCTGCTTCTGAATTTGCAGGTGAACCAGTATGGCAGTTACCGTCCTTTGATGACTATAAGGAATTTATTAAAAGTGATTTTGCTGATATAAAAAATATTGGTGATAAGGGTGCTGGTGCTATTACTGCTGGCTTATTTTTAGAAGCATTTGTAGATGATACTCCTTGGGTCCACTTAGATATAGCTGGAACTGCTTATGATACTAAGGCAAGTGGCTATTTACCAAAAGGAGCCAGTGGTGTACATGTAAAAACCTTATATTATCTAATTAAGGGCGAATAAAAAACGGAGAGACCTAAGTCTCTCCTTTTTAAATTGTATCTTTAATTTCTGAAAGCATATTTGTAATAGGTGGTACAATCTGTTTTTTCCTAGACAAGACACCAGGGGCATAAAAAGTGTTATTTATCAGTTTTTTGTTAAAGGCCTTGGCAATGCTCTCCTTATTATTACCAACAACTATCATTTCAGAGGCCTTTTCAAATATGTCAGTCAACATAAGAATAAAGGTTGAATAATTATACTCTTTTGATCTTCTCTCCATTAGTTTTATTAAATCTTCCTTCATGGGATTAAGACTCTTGGGGTCTAGGGTATAAACCTGTGATATAGCAATTTTTTCATCATTTATTACAAATGTTTTGAAATCCTGATTTAATAGTTCCTTAGGGCTTTTTCCTTCTAGTGAAGTTCCTTCTCTAAACATTTCCATGGCAAACTTTTCTACATCCAAATCGGCAATCCTTGATAACCTTTCTAGGACTAACTTGTCTATGTTTGTAGACGTGGGTGACCTGAAGAGTAGGGTGTCAGAAATAATCCCTGCTGCTAAAATTCCAGCAATCTTTTTAGAAGGTCTCCTTCCATTTTCAAACATTATAGAGGCTACTATAGTGCAGGTACTTCCTACAGGCTCATTTCTAAAATATATAGGGCTGCCAGTAAAAACATCTGCTACCCTATGGTGATCTATTATTTCCAAAATTTCTGCCTCTTCTAGACCATCAACTGATTGGCTTCTTTCGTTGTGATCCACTAGTATGACCTTCTTTTTTAGACTGGATATTAAGTGGTATCTAGACAGCATACCTATAACCTTGTTTTCATAATTAAGAACAGGGTACGACCTATAGCGAGTTTGAGACATTTGGATTTTTACTTCATCTACCAGATCATCAAGTTTAAAACCTACTAGGTTGTTCTTTGTCATAACTTCTTTTATAGGTATACTTTGAGAGATTAATCTAGATGCTGTGAATGTATCGTAGGGAGTAGATATCACCACTACATTTTTTGCCATTGCCAATTTAACCAATCCTTCACTTAGGCTTTTATTTCCCGTAATAATCATAAGTGATATATTGCTATTTATTGCAACCTCCTGTATATCTTCCCTGTCTCCACATATTACAATATCATTATTTTCTGTGTACTCTGTAAAGGTTTTTGCCTCCATGGCTAGGACCAATATCTTCCCCTCAAATGGCTTTGGCCTAGCTGGCATAATTATTGTTTCACCTGCTAGGGTATCTAAAATATTGTCAATTGAAGTTTTGGATTTTCCTAAAATTGAATTATCCCAAACATCTATATAGGACTGCATTATATCTGATACTGTTACTATTCCTTCTAGCTGGTCTCTATTATCAATTACAGGCAGGCTGTTTAAATCATTGTTTGTCATTATATTCAAGGCCATTCTTAGAGATATTTCTGGACTTACTGGTGCAATATTATCAAAACTTAAGTCTTCTACCCCTAATCTGACTGTTTCCATAAGTTGTGGTATCTCAACACCAAAGTAATTCAGTATAAACTTGCTTTCCCTATTTAACTCGCCAAGCCTTACAGGAATTGCATTCACATCCCCACTGGCACTTTTATAATCTGCATATCCTATAGCAGAACAGATAGAATCTGAGTCAGGGTTTTTATGGCCAATTATATATATATTTTCTTTCACTTCATCACCCCCTTACCCCATTGTACTTGGTCTTTAACCGTTATCAAATTATTTTACAACCTAGTGTATTTTCAATTTCCTTTAAAGCAAATTCATGGCTTTCCCTATCAAATGATGCTACCCCATTTTTATATACATTTACCTTGTAGGAAATGTTTCTGCCATCGGCGGCAGTGTATAGTACACAAATATTTGTATTTACCCCCACCAAAGAAATCTCATCAACACCTTTTTCCCTTAAATATAAATCTAAATCTGTTCCGTAAAAGGCACTGTATCGTCTTTTCCTAATAATCTTGTCTTCTTGTAGAACTTGAAAATCATCAATTATTTGGCTACCCTCTGTATCAGCTATACAATGAGATGGAAACATATCAAACTCCTTATCATCAATTTCATGATTGTCACATATGAAGATTATGGGATAATTTTCTTTCCTATATTCCTCAATCTTTTCCTTAATAAAACCTATAATTTCCCTTCCTTCTTCCCCGGTTTCCAATGCACCACCTTGTTCAATAAAATCCTTTAACATATCAATGACTAATAAGGCTTTCAAATTTCTTCCTCCTCTTTTTATTCGAATTTAGGAAGATCTATATTATAAATCTTCAATACATCCTCAAAACCTTCCTTAATTTCTACCCTAGTAAATTTTGCATTTTCCAAATCTTCATCACTTAAGTCATTTAAACACTTATAAAATTCCATAGCTATTTGAAGATAGTTTAGGTTGGTATTCTCAATATTTTCAAATAGTAGGTTTTCAGCTTCATTAATCTTTCCAAGCCTAAGTAGGTCTAAAATTCTTCTATATATTAAGTCTGTTTGTGAGTACTTGGAGGTATCCACTATTTCATACTTAACTATGTTTCTTTTGAAAACTATTCTAGCTACCATGGCAATCATATTTTCTATTTCCCTTAGTATCCAATCCTGCTGATACATAATCTGCCTCCCTTTTATCTATATACTCACTTACCCTTTCATTGGCCTTTTCATATATTTCTTTTGGATAATTTAGATGCTTTAAAATAGCTAGGGCATTCCTACTAGTTGTTGGCCCCTTATGCAGTATATAATTAAATATTATATCATTTTCCTGAATTTCTTCCTTAAAATGATAGTTTTCGTAAGAGTCCCCAACAATTGTGGTCAGCTCTAAATCATGGGTAGCTGCCAGAACACAGGTATGTTTTTGGGCCATATATTCTAGGACTTCACTGGCAGCACTGATTCTCTCTGCCGTATTGGTCCCCCTGAAGATTTCATCTAATATACAAAGTACCCTTTCTCCCTTGTTCACTTCATCTATTATTCT
>CAZFIO010000101.1:0-7813 GCA_964519585.1 uncultured Tissierellaceae bacterium | reverse complement strand
TTCCCTAATATTATCCAGTATGTCAAATCTTTTCTCCTGGATCTTCTCCAGTGATTTGTGGTCTAGAATAATCAGATACTTGTCATTTTCGTATTTTCTAACTAGGCCATTGTATCTTGAGAAGTATTCTGTAATATTTTTATCAATTTCAGCCAGTAAAAGTGGCCTATTTATATCTGGGGTATTGTTTTTAACATCATCATAATTATCTACATAAGCCAAAGCCAGTATAGTTTCTTCGTCCTTGTAGGTTTTTTCTAGGTTAACATAGTCCGTATTATCAACCCAATATAGTATAATAGTCTTGCTACTTGTATCAACCAATTTCTTACTATCTACATAGTTAGGGAATATGAGATAATCCCTTGAATCATAGCTTATGGGTGTAGGACTTTCCGATTTTAGTATTCCATCCAGGTTAAATCCTGGTACTAGGTCATATATCCTAGCATTGAGTATATCTTCCTCTACTATCATTCTTAGGAAAGGAGTGTTATACCAGATAATAGTACCCTTATCATCTATAAGCACCAAGGGAAAGGGCATATTGAATATGGCCCTTTTTGTTACAGATTCAAATAAGTCTGATAGGCCCTTAATATATTCATCTATTTCCTGGTTCTTTCTCCTGGTTTCAGAAAAAGCAAAGTATACTAGGTAAGCAACCATTAAGAGAAATATAACTCCTAGAACTGGCTTATAGATGGCTATTACAATTGCCATGGCACCAGCTACTATAAGGTAGAGTCTTTTGTCTGACCAAGTATATATTTTTCTGCCCATACTAGCCCCCCCTATCTTGATTTTGGTTTTTTAAGCTTCTTAAAATCAAATACTATATCCCCTGCCCCAATAAGTGGCAGTATAGTAATCATTGGCGGAAGGAAGGCAAACAAGGTATAGGATATAGTCCTAACCCATAACTTAACCCCTCTCCTAACCAAGATATGCTCTATGACTGATAGGCCCTGTATGGTAAAAGCAAAACCAATTAGAATCTGGATATTAATAATTATGGTATCTAGGTAGGGTGACTCCAGCCTCCTCATAAACATGAATGCTAATAAAACAAGAGCTGTAGTAGCTATGAAATTATTGGGTAACCTAAACTTTGAAAACCTTGGAGTATTGGCCAGTCTTAATTCCATTTTTTCAAGGCCTATAACAATTACAACATAGTTCAGGTAACTTACAATTAAAGATATAATAAACATAAGTGAAGGTATAATCAGAAGTGCATACTTATATGTACTTTCTAGAAAATCCACCTTTTCATTTAGTTCTAAGGATGTAAGCCCCATACCCTGATATATATCCAGTTGCTTGGACATGGTTTCGTTGAAACCTTCCTCCAGTAATTTTACAAGATTTATTCCATTTAGGTCCATTAGCTTTATTAAAAGTAAAAGGGATATAAAGGAAAAAATTGTAGCTATTAAAATTATCTCTGAACTTTTTACCCTTTTAATAATTAAGTTTACAAAAATAAAAGTCATGGGAAGGCTTGTAACTAGTATAAATATCCCACCACCAAGGTCCCCCAATATACCAACTGCAATCCCAGTTATGATTATATTGATAAAACTTAGGTTGCTTCCATTCCTTAGGGCAAATATGGTAAATACTGCAGGGAATAAAAAGAGGTAGGGGATAAAGCTCAGGCCTACTATTCCCAGTACAGTCATTATGGTAATTAATAGAAGTGATTCTACTAATTTGTTGTTTGTCTTATCTTGATTCAAAGTCTTCACCTCTATTTTATCTTGAAATTATATAGTCTAATAGTTGGCTTAAATCTCCATACCATTTTTCAATCTTATGCTCTTTTATTAGATTGAGTTTTATATTTTCCTTCATTGCCACATCTATGTCCCTGTAGTCTAAACCCAACCTCTTGCCCAAGATATAGGAATCTAAGATTATATTGGACAGGGCATCCTCCAAGTCATCCTTGGTGGTGTTTTCATTGTTGACCAAAATCCTATGTAAGTTTGATATATTGGTCAATAATTCTGATTTTAACCAATCTACTGTCTTCATATTCTTAATAATATCTATGTCTCTATTGTTTTCCATATTACTCATCCTTTTTATGATTTTAAAAGGTCCTTATAAAGATAATACAGACTTAAGAAGGATAAGTCAAATAAAAAAGAGAGGTGATTTCCTCTCTTATTCTGCACTATATGGTAGTAGGGCAACTTGTCTAGCTCTTTTGATTGCTATTGTTAATACTCTTTGGTGTTTAGAGCAATTACCTGAAATTCTTCTAGGAAGAATCTTACCCCTGTCTGTTATATATTTTTTTAATTTATTTATATCTTTATAGTCTATGGCTTTTGATTTATCAGCACAAAAAGCACAAACTTTTTTTCTTGGTCTAAATCTTCTTTGCATCTTTTCCCCTCCTTCTAGAATGGAATATCATCATTATCGATAGGATGTAAACCTTCTAAATCTGGGAAGTTTTGGTTCTGAGAACCATAGTCTGATCCCCTGTTTTTATCTCCCCATTCTAGAAATTCAACATTGTTGGCAACTACTTCAGTAGTATAGACTCTTTTTCCATCCTTATCATCATAGGATCCAGTTTCAATCCTGCCTTGTACTGCAACCAGCCTACCCTTTACCAGGAAGTTTGCACAGTTTTCTGCTGCCCTACCCCAGACTGTAACTCTTATGAAATCAGCTGTAGGTTGGTTTCTTGATTCAAACTCCTGCTTTTTTTCCCTGGATAGGTCCTTGTTAACTGCTAGTGTAAACTTTGATACTGCAGTACCTGACGGTATATATCTTAAATCTGGATCAGCTGTTAGCCTTCCTATTAGTACAACATTATTCATTTATTTCACCATCCTTAGATTATTCGTCTTCTCTAATGATCATGTGTCTCATAATGCTGTCAGTAATCTTTGCAATCCTATTGATCTCATCGATTACCTCTGGTGTAGCTTGGAAGTTCATTACTACATAATAACCTTCTCCGATATCATCAATTAGATAGGCAAGCTTTCTTACACCCCATTCATCAAGGTTTGTAATGGAACCATCTGCTTCTATAATTCCTTTTAATCTGTCTAAAATTTGATTTCTTCTTTCTTCCTCCATATTAGGCAAAAAGATAAAAACACCTTCATATTTTCTCATTTACTTCACCTCCTTGTGGACTATCGGCCCTATGCTTGTCATAGAGCAAGGATTTTCATACCTAAGTATTATAACATTAAGTATTATAGAATACAAGAATTTTTCTTTTTTGACTTTGCTAGATTTTAAACTACCCTATCTTCTAAAACCTTAAATAATTCTTCCTCATCCAAATTAAGTCTAGTATCTTTTAAAATGTTCAGGGCCACCTTGGCGCCATGGTCCATACCCTGGCAACCAGCCAAAAGAACTATATCCCCTTCCCCAACCTTATCCAGGGCTGAGCCAATTGCTTCCTTTAGGCTGTCATACATAGCAACCCCTATATGGGCCTCCTTCATAGCATCTAAGAAAACTTCTTCCTCTTCAGGAGAAACCTTGTCCCTGAAAGTCACATCACCTATACTCTTTGTAGCAATTATAGAATCTATATTAAGCCTATCCTTCCACTTAGCCATGGTTTCAGCATTCTCCCGATTTACAGTAACACCCCTATTGCCTCTTATAGCATAAACCAAGTGGAGCTTATTGTATTTCATATATTTTAAGGTTTCCAAGCTTACATTGATATTGCCCCTATTGGCAAAATGGTCATCAATGATTACAAAGTCATTCTCATATATATATTGGAACCTTCTCTCAACTCCTGTAAATTCCCTTAGGCCCATGCGGATATATTCCACAGGGATTCCTTCTATAAGAGAAATAGTAATAGCTGCCATGGAGTTGGCTACAGAATGATAGCCAGGAACCCCTAGCCTTACCTTAAACTTTCCCTTAACCAAGATCCCTTTTGCATTTATAAATTCCTCATTAACCACCACTGTAAATTCTGCCCTACCACTGGATAGGTCCAGGCCTTGACAATAAATATTGCCCTCTTTCTTAGTTAGGGAATAGGTTATGACCTGGCCCTTGGTTTCCTTAATAAGACTTTTGGAATGTTGGTCATCCAGATTTAAAACAACAAAAGACCCTTCCTTGGCATTTTTTATGAAGCTGGACTTTACTTCCCAATACCTTTCAAAGCTACCATGCTGGTCTATATGTTCTCTGGAAAAATTGTTGAAGGCAAGAATATCATAGTCTACATCATGGGTCCTAAATAGTTCAAGGGCAGAGGATGACACTTCCATGGCCACCTTTTCTATCCCCCTATTTTTCATCATATATAGGTATCTTTGTAAATCCACAGACTCTGGTGTAGTTAAATCAGATGTAATTGTATCCCTGCCTACCTTTACAACCACACTCCCAACAAGACCAGACGGAATTCTTGCTTTTTCAAATATAGAGTTAAGCATATAGGTGGTGGTGGTTTTCCCATTGGTAGCAGTTACCCCAATCAGCCTCATATCTTTCGATGGGTGACCATAAAACTCACTAGATATTTGAGATAGGGCTATCCTAGAGTTTTCCACTTTATACTGGGCTATATCAAACTCCTGACTTATTTCCTCAACAATTATAGCCACAGCTCCATTTTCTATGGCCTTCTTTATATATAGGTGCCCATCTGTAATATAGCCTTTTATGGCCACATAAAGAAAGCCCTGGCCTAGATGGTTTGTATGGTTGGCTATCCCCCTTATGTCCAAATCCCCTTGGGGGTTTTTTTCTTCTATTATATTTAAGTTTTTTATTAGATCTTTCAGTAACACTGATTTTCCTCCTAAGTTTTAACTTTTGAATATCCTCTTTATATGTGATAGGACATAAACAATTCCAGGCATAGGATCATCAAGACTCCAGATTGCAGGGGCCTTTCTTTTAAATAAGGATTTTATAATCTCTCCATAACCTAGTTGTCCAGTCTTTACATAGCCCCTAATGGCTAGAAGGTCCTCCTTAAGATACCTAAAGGCAATACCTGTATCCCTAGTCACAGCCTTAGGCTCCAAAGGACTTCCTACCAGTTCCCTATAGGCAACATAGGGAAAGTTAATCCCTGCCTTTTCCAAAAGGACATTTAGGGTTGTTGTCCTGGCATTTATTTCTATTAAATAAAATTTGCCATTTTCTGCATCCTTCTTAAATTCAATTTCACCAAAACCCTTGTAGCCTAGAGCCTTAAAAAAGGGTGCTCCTATGTCATATAGTTCTGGCACATGTTTCTGGATGGTATAAACTGATGCCCCAAAGTTTATAGGATACTGCCTTAACTTTTGGCAGGTCATCCAGTGGGTAACCTCTGAATTTTGATTTAAATGTGCATCAAAGGTATACATATTGTCATCAAAACCTGGTATAATCCTTTGGACAATAACTTCAAGCCTTTCACCTTTTGCTAGGCCTATAGCTTCCTCAAGTTCTAGTATATTTTTACAAAGAAATGTCTTTGTCCTAAATATCTTTACAAAGGATGGTGAATCCGTAGGCTTAACTATGCAGGGAAAACCTACCTCCTTTTCCACCCTTTCATGGAAGTTTTCATCAACTAATCTTACAGTCTCCGGAACCAGAACCTTATGTTTTATAGCTAGGTCATGAAGGATATCCTTATCCATAACCTTTGTCCATAATCCTTTCTCATCCATGGATATAAGATAGTATTCCCTTAATTCATCCAGATATTTATCCATAAACTCGGCATAAGGGTCAGCACCAGGGAAAAGTACTGGTTTTGAATCTTGTTTTTTTCCATATTCAATTAAAAAACTTTTAAGCTGGTCTGCCTGGTCCCTGTAGTGGGGGGCAATAATTTGTTCCTTTAGGTATTTGGACTTAGCCCCATATGTATCATCTAAACTATAGTCAATTGCTACCGTATGGACTCCTTTTCTTCCTAAGGACCTTATAATCCCCAAACCTATATAGTAATTTGAACCTAGTATTATAGCCTTATTTCCCACTTGATTTCCTCCCCTTATCCTCTGTTAATCTTATATTTATCTTAATTCTATCACTAGACTTAAGTCTTTACAATATTTTATTATTGGGTCAGAAAAAATAAAGGCAGAGGGGGCAATAATGGAAAGTATTTGTATTTAATATTGACTATGGGGGTCTATTATATACAATATAAGCAAGGAAGGAATATAAGACTGGAGGGGTTTTATGGAATTTATTTGCTGGGATTGTGGAAATAAAAGAGATATAAAAACCTTGGATGCCCACTGCCAGTGCGGGGGGCTATGGAGTTTGGATTTTAAGGGAGAAAAGTTTTCCTTAGACTCTATAGATAGGGACCAATGGAGTATCTTTCGCTATAGGAACTTTATGGCCCTAGAAGATGAGTCTTGGAAGGATGTATCCCTAGGTGAGGGCCTGACTCCAATTGTAAGATTTAATGAAGATATCTTGTTAAAAATGGACTATCTTATGCCTAGCCTTTCCTACAAGGACAGGGGGGCTGTCATGGTTATCTCCCATTGTAAGTCTATAGGGGTGAAAAAGATTGTCCAGGACTCCAGTGGCAATGCTGGAAATAGTATAGCAGCCTATGCAGCCAAGGCCGGGATTGAATGTGAGATATTTGTACCTGAGGGAACTTCAGCAAAGAAGATAGATATGATTAGGGCCCATGGGGCCATCTGTACTGTAGTGCCTGGGACTAGGGATAATTGTGCTGATGTATGTAGACAGAAGGTTAAGGATGAAGGACTCTACTATGCCAACCATGTCTACAATCCTTTTTTCTATGAGGGAACCAAGACCTATATCTTTGAAGTATTTGAAGAATTAAAAAGAATTCCTAGAAATTTGTTAATCCCTGTAGGAAACGGAACCCTCTTTATAGGAGTAATCAAGGGCTTGGAAGCTCTTTTAGATGCTGGATTAATTGAAGAGATGCCCCAGATTATAGGAGTCCAAAGCCAGAACTGTGACCCTCTAGTCAAGGCCTATGAAAATAGTTCTCCAATTCCTCAAGTTGTAGATGTACAAGCAAGCCTAGCTGAAGGCATAGCCATAGGACAGCCTATGAGGGGGAAGGAAATCCTAGAAGCTAGCTATAAGTATGGGGTAAGGTTTGTACATGCACCGGAGGATGAGATTCTGAAGGCTCGTGAAGACCTAGCAAAAAAAGGAGTCTATATAGAACATACCACTGCCGCTAATCTAGCAGGCTATAGGGAGTACTGTAGACTCTATGGCAAGACACCAGATACCCTTTTACCCATGACCGGAGCAGGACTTAAGTCAGACTAAAAAATACGCCTTTAGGGGCGTATTTTCTATACCAGGCCAAAATATTTTTCGAAAAATTCTAGCAGTTTTATTATTATCATCTCTTTTTTTATGGTCCTACTATTGGAGGCGAACCTAGATACTGGAGGCATTATCCTATCTATATCTGTACCTGTGGTTTTTATCATCCCATCCCTAAAGGCATTGTCAATAAACCTCCTGGTTTCTTCCCCCCTTAAGTTTTCCTCTTTGATTAATTCCTCTATATCCTTTTCCTTATTGTCATTTAAAAAAACCTTCCACTCCTCATCTACCTCAGTAGAAGCATTGACCTGGGCTATAAATCTTTCAATCAGGTCTTTCTTACTTCTCAGCTCTAGGGAAGAATTTATGGCCTTGTCTATAGTGGTCAAGATATCCTTATCTTTGCAGTTTGATTCCTTATACTTGCCCACCAGCATTAAGATATAGTCTATATTCACCTCTATCTGCCTAATAAGCTCCATTTCAAAGATAATATCATCATTTATATTTTCCT
>CAZFIO010000100.1:0-8044 GCA_964519585.1 uncultured Tissierellaceae bacterium | reverse complement strand
ATGGTTACAATCAGGAGAAGATAGCTGCTGGAACATCAATAATTATGGTTTTCCTAGGATCTTTACTAACAGGCTTGGGGGTCTATGACCTAATAGGTAAGGTAGGTGGGGCAGGAGCAGCAATTCCTATCACAGGCTTTGCAAACTCTATAGTGGCTCCTGCTATGGAGTTTAAAAAAGAAGGTTTTATATTTGGAGTAGCTTCCAAAATGTTTGTTATTGCTGGACCTGTTTTAGTCTATGGTACAGGAACATCCATCTTGGTTGGAATTTTGCAAATTTTACTTAAGAGGTAGGGATAAAATGGCAATAAAAAAGTTAGGTAACCAGACCATTAAATTAGGAATTCCTCCTTCAATTATAGGAAATTACAGTATCGTAGGACCAAAAGAGGGGGATGGACCCCTAAAGAAGTATTTTGATAAAATCATTGAGGATGACCTTTGGGGGGAGGAGTCCTGGGAAAAGGCGGAAAGCAAGATTCAAGAATCTGCGATCAGGTCCGCAATTGAAGCTGCAGATCTCAGTATAAAGGATATAGACTATCTGATTTCTGGTGATTTGCTGAATCAAATTGTAGCGTCTGGCTATACGGCCAGACAATTAGCCGTACCATACTTTGGCCTTTATGGTGCATGTTCAACCATGACAGAATCCCTGTCTCTTGGAGCTATGCTTATAGATGGGGGCTTTGCTGATAATATTATTTGCGCTACATCAAGCCATTTCTCCTCAGCTGAAAGACAGTTTAGATTTCCCTTAGAATATGCATCCCAAAGACCATTTTCTGCCCAGTGGACAGTTACCGGTGCTGGTGCTACCATACTATCATCAGCTGGCAAGGGCCCCTATCTAAGATATATAACACCAGGAAGAATTATTGACCCGGGTATTAAAGATGTAGCCAACATGGGTGCAGCCATGGCCCCCGCAGCTATGGACACTCTAATCCACCATTTCAATGATACAGGGCTTAGCCCCAAGGACTATGATTTAATAATTACTGGGGATCTGGGGAATATTGGTAAGGAAATTGTATTGGATATGATGAAAAGGGAGGGTTTTGACTTAAACAATCTTTATACTGATTGTGGTGCTGAAATATTTGACAATCAAAAACAAGATACTCACGCTGGGGGTAGTGGATGTGCTTGTTCTGCAGTTGTATTTAATGGATATGTATTAAAAGAAATGGCTAGAGGAACTTTTAAAAGAGTCCTTTTAGCAGCCACTGGTGCGCTACACTCTACAACTATTACCCAACAGGGAGAGTCGATTCCATCCATTAGCCATGCAGTAACCATAGATATTAATAGGGAATAGGATGATAGATTATGGATTATATTAAAGCCTTTATTTTAGGTGGTATTATTTGTGTTATTGGACAAATAATATTAGATAGGACAAAATTGACACCTGCACATATATTGGTAACATTTTTAACCACTGGCGTTCTATTAGGTGGCCTTGGACTATACAAACCTTTAGTAGATTGGGGAGGAGCAGGTGCAACAGTACCTATATTAGGTTTTGGTTATGCCTTATCCCAGGGTGCTATAGAAGGTGCTAGGTTGGATGGTATAATTGGGGCATTTACAGGAGGACTACAGGCCACAGCTGGGGGTATTGGAGCAGCTATATTTTTTGGCTATATTATGGCTATAATTTTTAAACCAAAAACTAAAGACTAAGGAAGAACCTTAGTCTTTAGTATATCATTTACCCTTATCATCATTCTTTCAAATAGGTCCATATTGTTACTTTCATTATTACCATCATTTCCATTATCACCGTTATTACCATTTCCGTTGTTATTATTTCCACCGTTATTTCCGTTGTTTCCACTATTGTTATTATTACCATTATTATTTCCACCATTGCCTGGTTCATCCTCAGGGTCTTCTGGTTCAACTATAGTGGTATGATCGTGCTTATCGCATACCTTAGTTGGAAGTGAATATTCCCAATCCTCAGGGACTAGGTTTTTATTCTTTTCTGGATCATATGGAGGATTTCGCTGAATAAATACCCTTGTTTCTACATTTTCTGTTGGGCAAAATTCATTGGCCAAGAGCCCCGTATCAACATCAATCTCTGCCTCAACATGTATATCACAAAGTGATGTAGGTTCGGTTCCTTTTACAAAAATTTCTGATCTTATCACATGTCTTGGGTCTAATTGACAAAGTTCAGTAGGTAGCAAGCCTGATTGGGAACATACATTTACTGATATTATTCCCCCGGGCCTTTGGAAGGATGGTATCTTATCCAGACCTTCATGGGCCTTGGTCATAATATGTCTCCAAAATTCTGCTGCAGTAGTAGAGTTTGTTGATAACTGTATCTTTGGGGAATCATTTCCTATCCATACACCAGAAACATAATATGGAGTAAAGCCAAGGAACCAAATATCAGCTGCATTTTGTGTGGTACCGGTTTTACCAGCAACTGCCATACCTGGTATCTTCGCCCTACTGGAAAGACCTCTTGTAACAGTAGAATGCAGGATGTCCTTCATAATATAGGCAACTTGAGGAGAGACCACTATGGTTTCTTTAGGTGTACTTTCAAGCAATACATTACCTTCCCTGTCTATTACCTTTGTAAAAGGAGTAGGTTCAACGAAGACCCCATCATTAGCTATTGAACCATAGGCTGCGGTTAACTCTAGGGGTGTTAATCCTTTCGTCATACCACCAAGGCCTAAGGCAGAAGTATTTTCATCATTTCTTGCTCTATCTTCTTCACTCGTTTTAAAGCTATCTGATTCTGGATTGTTTGTATTTATAATTCCCATTCTTTCTAAATAAACTTTTAATTTTGAGACCCCTATACTTTCTACGGTTCTTACAGATATAGTATTTACTGATTGTTCTACTGCATTTCGCAAACTTTGAATCCCTGTATATCTTAAGTTCCAGTTTCTAGGCTTTAATTGGCCACTTTTATCAAAATAAGGCAGGTCATCCATGGCAGATCCTGCAGTATAGCCATTATCTAGGGCTGGTAGATAGGTTGCTACAGGTTTTATAGAAGAACCTGGCTGCCTTTGTGAATCAGTGGCCCTATTTAAGATCATATTGCCTTCTACATCTCTACCCCCAACTAGGGCCTTGATATGGCCTGTTCTATAGTCTAAAACTACTGTTGCTGATTGAGGCTGTACAATTCCATCCTTAGACCTAAAAAAGAATCGTTGACTAATAATCAAGTTCCCCTTTTCATCAAGGCTATAGAAATTATCTGATTTGTCCAGGAATTTCTTACTTATAATAAGTTCCTTCTTTTCTGTAACAGAAAATTCATCCTCAGGTATTACTATGGAACCTACAGTATGCGTTATTAGATTCTTTTTATCATCTACCCTATAATAATCAGCTATATCTATATGCTTTGGGTAGATAGTCATCTTATTACTTTTTATCATTAAATCGCCATTATCCAATACATCAAAGGTGCCTTTTTCAATAATTAGGTCAAAATCATCATTGAATAAATTTTCCTGCTTATAGAAAACTATCTTATTATTTTCATCCTTAATATTTCCCACCTTATCTCTTGACCAACTTATTAAAAAAGGTGAGGTTCTACTAGACAATACATTAGTAAAGTTTTCATAGACATTTTCTAATTCTTGCTGCATTTTCAAATCAACAGTTGAGTATATTTGAAGACCACCAGCAAAGACCAATTCTTCAGCCTGGTCTCTTGTGTAGCCTACCTTATCAACTAAGGATTTAATTACTTCTTTTTTAACATAGTCAGTAAAATAAGAAGTAATATCAGATGTTTTCTTAATCCCTGGTTTAAGGTTTTCTTTTATATCTTCAGCAAGGGCCTGGTCATATTCTTCTTGGCTGATACTTCCTAACTCCAACATTTTTTTCAAAATAATTCTTTGTCTTTCAACAGAGTTTTCATTGAAAACCAAGATAAATTTTTCGCCTAATATATCGGCTTCTCCAACTTCAAAATGCTTCTCACTATCAAAATTCTCTGGGTGCATCCTATAATAGGGCTGATAGTCCTGTATATTTTTAATAATACCGGCTATAACCGCAGCTTCGGCAATGGTCAGCTCATCTACATCCTTTGAAAAATATGTTTGTGCAGCTTCCTGTATACCATAGGCATTTTGTCCAAAAAAGTTTCTGTTTAAATAGGCCTCTAAAATTTGTGGCTTACTTAGAGCCTTGTCTACCTTTAATGCAAGGTAGGCTTCCTGGACCTTCCTTGAGTATTTCTTATCAGGACTTAAGTAAACATTCTTAACCAGCTGCTGGGTTATGGTACTGGCACCTCTGACTATCCCATCTGCTTTAAAATTCTCTAAGAATGATCCAGCTATTCCCTTGATATCAATACCAGGATGATCATAGAACCTTTCATCTTCAATTGATATAAATGCTTCTTGTACATGTTTTGGTATTTTATTTATACCTACAAAGGTCCTAAATTCTGCAGTTTCAATTTTTTCAATTAGATTTCCATCTAAATCTAAAATTGATGAAGTATGTGATAAGTTTGCATTAATCTTACTAGGATCTATTTCGGGTGAAGATTTAACCATGGATAGAACTATACCTCCCAAGGCGCCTCCCCCTATTATAGCTACAATAAAAATCATTAAAACAAATATCTTCAGTAACTTCAAAATATTAAATTTTCTTTTATTTTTCTCTTTATTCTTTCTTCTCTGGTTCTCTGTATTATGCTCAGACATTTCTTCCTCCTTAAATTGACCTAAAGCTATAGAACACATTTATTATAACATAGTTATAAATTATTGTTAATAAACTATGTATTAATTAATTATTACAATAAAATTACATTTCTATACAATTTGTATATTTAACAAATGAAATGATATATTAGATTTTAAAGACTAAAGGTGCTATAATTACCTTATAGAGTTTATAATGGATGGTGAGAATTTGGAAGATAAGCAAATAGATATTGAAAAGGTATTAATAGTAGGGATAGATTTAGGCAGGGAGCTTACTGATATTGATATATCTCTAGATGAGTTAGAGGAGTTGGTTAAGGCTGCTGGTGGTCAGGTTATCACTAGGGTAATCCAAAACAGGGATGCTATAAACCCTGTATATTTTATCGGCAAGGGAAAGTCTGAGGAGATTAAAACCTATTGCGATGAACTGGATATTGGGACAGTAGTTTTCAATGATGAACTATCAGGTGCCCAGCTAAGAAACCTAGAAAAGATTATTGATAGGAAGATATTGGATAGGACTAGTCTCATTCTAGATATTTTTGCAAATAGAGCAACTTCCAAGGAAGGTAAGCTACAGGTAAAACTAGCCCAAATGAAATACAGGCTACCAAGACTTATAGGCTTCAGAGACTACCTGTCTAGAGAAGGTGGAGGTATAGGAACCAGGGGGCCAGGGGAACAAAAGTTAGAGACTGATAGAAGGCATATTTTGAGGGAAATAAACAATATTGAGAAAGAATTGAAAGAGATAGAAGCAAATAGGGAGATAACAAGAAAACAGAGAATAGAATCAAACATGCCTATAGTTGCCCTAGTAGGCTATACCAATGCTGGTAAGTCAACCCTACTAAATAAATTTATAGGAATAAATCAGGATGATGATTCAAAGGAAGTTTTCGTGAAAGATATGCTATTTGCAACCTTGGATACTTCTCTCAGAAAGGGCAAGTTACCCAATGGCCAAAGTTTTTTATTAACTGATACGGTTGGATTTGTTTCCAAGCTACCCACTCATTTAATTGAGGCTTTTAAAAGCACCTTGGAAGAGGTTAAATATGCAGATTTGCTTCTACATATCGTGGATTCTTCCAATAAGGATTTAGATATACAGATAGGGACTACCCTAGATATACTTAGGGATTTAGGTATGGTTGATAAAGCTATGATTACCGTCTTTAATAAGATGGACAAAGTTGATATAGGAAGTATTTTTTATGATAATAAATTTGTAGATGATAAAATTTTCATATCTGCTAAGATAGAAGATGATATCATAAGATTAATGGACTTAATTCAGAAAAAGTTGCCTCAGGAATATAAGTATGTTTCCCTAAGAATTCCCTTTGACAAGCATAATATTTTAAATTATTTTATGAACAATTATCAGGTAGAGAATTTAGAATATAGGGAAGATGGTACTTTTATTGATTTAACCATTAATCCAATAGATTATGAAAAATATAAAAATTATATTTTATAAGAGGAGCTGATAACAATGATAATTAGAAATTGTGCCGGTGGTGTGGTTTTTAATGAAGACAAGGTACTAATCTTAAAAAATGATAAGAATGAATGGGTAATACCCAAGGGTAAGATCAGAGATAATACCCTACCACCAGAAACAGCTATTAAAAGGGTAGAGTATGAAACTGGGGTTAATGCTAGGATTGTTTCATCTGCAGGGGAAACAGCCTATGAATTCTTTTCTATAACTAGAAACCAACCCGTATGCAATAAGATTACCTGGTATATAATGGAATCAAAGGATGGGGAGTGTAAGATAAACCATGAAGAGGGTTTTTCAGAAGGGGGATTTTATCCTGTAGATAAGGCTATGGACCTAATCACCTATAGCCAAGATAAGTCACTGGTTGCCCTATCCTATAAAAAGTATTTAGAATTTAAAGAGTATGAAGAGAGTCAAGGGCTAGCTTAATTAAAGGAGAATCAGATAAATGAATATGAGCTATAAAACCGTCCTATCCTATGGATGTGATGAGTTTATAGTAAACAAGTCACGGTTTATTGGATATAGTAGGCCTATTAACTCAGAAGAGGAAGCCTTGAAATTTATAGATGAAATTAAAGAAAAGCATAGGGATGCCACCCACAATGTATCTGCCTATGTTTTCGGGAAGAATTCCAATATTCAAAGATTTAACGATGATGGAGAACCTTCAGGCACCGCAGGCATACCTGTTTTAGAGGTAATAAAAAAAGAAGACTTAAGAAATACGGTTGTTGTGGTAACCAGATATTTTGGAGGTATCAAACTAGGTGGGGGCGGACTTATTAGGGCCTATACAAAAGGGGCTAAGATAGGTATTGAGGCTTCAAGGATAGTTGATATGATACCCCATCAACAAATAAGCTTGAAAATTGACTACACTTCCTATGGAAAAATAGAAAATTACTTGCAAAACAATAACTATAACTTAGATGAGATTATCTATGAAGATAGGGTAAAGATAAAAATAAGTGTTATAGTTGACAATTTAGATAGATTTTTACAAGATATTATTGACTTTACCAATGGTGACGTAATAATTGATGAATTAGAAAGCTTTCATCTTCCAGTAATAAATGGAAGGACTATATTATCATAGTTGATTATAAAAAATTGGAGGTATCTTCTATGGATTTTAAGAAAATAAAAGAGGAAATGTTAGAAACAAAAACTTGGGCCGTAGTTGGGGTTACCAATAAGAAGGACAGGTTTGCTTATAAGATTTGGAAGATTCTTAAAGACCATAATTATACAAGTTATGGAGTAAACCCTAACTACCAGGAAATAGATGGTGAAAAAATCTACGCTTCTATAAAGGATATACCAGAAAAGATTCATGTAGTTAACATGGTTTTATCCCCAAGATTTGGGTCAAGTGTTTTAGACGAAGCCAAGGAACTAGGTATAGAATATATATTCTTTCAACCAGGATCCTATGATGAAGATATTATAAAAAAAGCAGAATCCTTAAACTTTAAATATCTAATAGAGGATTGTATCTATGCAACTCTAAAGGAAAGAGAGTAGGCCTTGGCCTATTCTTTTTTTGAAAACAATTCATAGATACCTATTAAGAGGAGAAAGATACCAAAAGACTTGCCTAGTAGCTTAGAATCTATCTTACTTGCTAAAAAAGAACCAGCTATGGCTCCCATAATTCCAGTTGGGATTATTTTTTTAGAATAATATGTATCAATATTTGGAAAAATAAAATCTGGTTTTTTATTATCCTCAGTTATCGGTTGTGAGGAATATTGTAATTTCCATATATTAAACACTTCAGATAAATGATGTTCTAGTGATCT
>CAZFIO010000099.1:0-8353 GCA_964519585.1 uncultured Tissierellaceae bacterium | reverse complement strand
ATGAAGTTGCTAAAAACTTATCTGACTACTTTACAGATATAGATTTTAAGAACCCAAAAATTCCAATAATATATAATTATTCTGGGGATTTTAAAAAAAATAAAGATATAAAAACTCTAATGTCAAAGCAGGTAAATAACACTGTTCAATTCAAGTTATCCCTAGAAAGGTTCATAGATGAAAGGCCTGATTTAATAATTGAAATTGGTCACAAAAATGTTATAAAGGGCTTTATGAAAAAGTTAGACAAAGATATGAAGCTAATAGGGGTGAATGATTTGGAGTCAGTCAATGAACTTATTAGGGAGGTAGAAAGGTATGGAAGCTAGGAAGGTAGCCTTAGTCACAGGAGCCTCAAAGGGAATAGGCAGGGCAATTGCAAAAAGACTGGCCCAATCAAATATAGAACTTGTAATTAACTATAATAGGGATTTACAAGGGGCAGAAGAAACAAGGGTAGAATGTGAAAAATATGGTGTTAGGGCAATGATTATTCAAGGAGATATGAGTAAGGAAGATGATGTCACCACCATGTTTGAAAAGATAATAGAAGAATTCGGAAAAATTCATATACTTATAAACAATGCAGGTATAACCAAAGATGGTCTTATGATTTCTATGAAGGATGAAGACTTTAGGAGGGTAATGGAAGTAAATCTCTTTTCAGCCTTTTATACTATGAAAACTGCAGCCAGACTAATGGCTAAAAATAGGTTTGGCAGGATTATCAATATCTCAAGTATAGTAGGACTCAGGGGCAATGCAGGCCAGGCCAATTATTCTGCCAGCAAGGCAGGCTTAATTGGGATGACCAAATCTTTAGCCAAGGAAATGGCCAGCAGGAATATCAGGGTCAATGCCATAGCACCAGGCTTTATTGAAACTGATATGACTGATAAATTAGATGAAAAAATCAAGGAAAAACTCCTTGAAGAAATACCGCTTAAAAGCTTTGGACAGCCAGAAGATATTGCAAATCTTATTAACTTCCTGGTATCTGAAGAGGCAAATTATATAACAGGCCAGGTTATTTCTGTAGATGGAGGTATGAATATATAATGAGAAGAAGAGTAGTAGTTACAGGCATGGGAGGGGTATCCCCCATAGGCAATAGCCTGGAAGAAATATTTACTAGTATTAAGACTTCAAAATCAGGTATAGATAGAATTACTAGCTTCAATACTGATGACTTCCAAGTAAAATTGGCCGGTCAAGTAAAGGACCTAGACTTTGAAAAATACTTAGATAAAAAATCCCTTAGAAGAATGGATAGGGTCAATATATTTGGTCTAATAGCTGGAATTAAGGCAGTGGAAGATAGTTGTCTGGACCTAGAGAACCTTGATAGGGATAGGCTAGGAGTCTACCTTTCAACTGGAATTGGAGGCCTGGAAACCATAGAATCAGAAAAGGAAAAAGAAATGACCAATGGCTATGAAAAAATCTCTCCATTTTTTATCCCTATGGCTATAGGGAATCTTACTGCTTCCCACCTAGCCAGCCATTTTGGACTACATGGAACCTGTATATGTCCAGTAACAGCCTGCGCAGGCTCAAACTCAGCTATAGGGGAAGGCTACAGAAGCATAAAGGATGGTTATAGTGATATAATTCTTGCAGGTGGGGCAGAAGCAAGCATTACTCCCCTGGGAATTGGAGGTTTCTCATCTATGAAGGCCCTGTCCAGAGAGACAGACAAGGAAAGAGCAAGCATACCCTTTGACAAAGAAAGATCAGGCTTTGTCATGGGAGAAGGGGCAGGGGTTTTGGTCCTAGAAGAACTAGAATCAGCTAGGGCAAGAGGGGCAAAGATTTATGGAGAAATCTTGGGTTATGGCTCTACCTGTGATGCAGGCCATATAACCCAGCCAAATCCTGAAGGAATATTTGCAGCTAAAGCCATGGAAAATGCCATCATAGAAGGGGATATTCATAAGAAAGATGTCAACTATATCAATGCTCATGGAACCTCTACTCCCTTAAATGACAAGTACGAAACTGTAGCTATAAAAAGACTATTCGGAGAAAAATATAAGGATATATTTGTAAGCTCAACAAAATCCATGACAGGACATCTCCTAGGAGCCAGTGGAGCAATAGAAGCCATAATTACTCTTTTATCCATGGATAGTGGGATAATTCCACCAAATGCAAACTATAGGAATAAGGATGAGGAATGTGATCTAAACCTTGTTGAAAATACATATATTGAGAAAAAGGTAGACTATGCCCTAAGCAATTCTTTAGGGTTTGGAGGGCACAATGTATCTATATTATTTAAAAGGTGGGATGAATAAGTGAAATTATCTTCAAATGAAATTCAAAATATTATACCACATAGGTATCCTTTTCTATTAGTGGATAAAATTATAGATGGGGAAATTGGAAAATGGGCCAAGGGCCTTAAATCAGTAACTGTTAATGAGCAGTTTTTCCAAGGCCACTTTCCAGGTCACCACGTAATGCCAGGGGTCTTAATCATAGAGGCCCTAGCCCAGGTTGGGGCAGTAGCCATCCTCTCCCTAGAAGAAAACAAGGGTAAAATAGTATTTTTCGCAGGAATAAAATCAGCAAGATTTAAAAAAGAGGTGGTCCCAGGAGACCAACTTCTATTAGAATGTAGCTTAGAAAAGCAAAAAGGAAATATCGGATTTGGTAAGGCTACCGCCTATGTAGATGGGGAAATTGCCTGCCAAGCTGAGTTGACCTTTGCTATAAAATAAGATGAACTTGAAAAATAGAAGTCCTTTTGGTATTATAAAAGAAAAACAAGGTGAGCATATGTTGGAGAAATTGTTTATAGATGTTTATGAAAAATTTAAACTACAATTTTATAAGAGTATTTTCAAGGGCTTTGAAGGTAGGGAGGCTAGTTTAACCCCTACTGAAATGTTTTGTGTTGAAGTGGTAAACACCCTAGAAAGACCTACAATTAAAGAACTGACTGAGTTTATGGATACCTCCCAGTCCAATATGACCTATAGGGTGTCTAATATTATAAAAAAGGGTTATCTTAAGAAAATCCAATCTGAAGAAGATAAAAGAGAATATTATTTAGAAGCAACAGACAAATTTTATAAGTATTATGATATTAGAACCCAGTATATCAATACAGTTTTAGACAGACTAGAAGAGAAGATTTCAGAAGAGGAAATGAATGTCCTAATAAAAATCTTAGACTCCATGTCCAATGAACTTATGCCAGAAGTTACAGACTTTATCAATGGACTAAAAAGCAAACAATCATTATAGATATAGAAACTGCACCAGTTAGATTAGACTTGGTGCAGTTTCTATTATTAGCGGTAACTTTTTTAAAACTCTATATCAACTATTATATTACAGATAATATCTTTACAGTGTTTTTCAATAATTTCTTCCATTTCAGACTTAATCATTTCATCAATTTCATCTTTTTCTAGCAGGTTCCCATCATAAACCAAATGAAACTCTACCACATCCTTACCATTTTCTTTTTCAAGTATTAAAAAGTCATGCATAGACTTGACCTTAGGGTTTTTCTTGATTATTCTTTTGATCTTATTTCTTAATTCATACCTTTCCTTGGATTCTGGTTCCAGTGGGTCCATATGGATTACCAGGGTCATATTGTACTTCTCCCCCAATTCCCTTTCGGCCATATCTATAACATCATGGATAGTAACCACATCAATATTGCTAGGAAACTCCACGTCAATTACCCCCATGGTTCTTCCTGCCCCATAGGTATGAATTACCAGGTCATGGGCACCGGTTATATAATCATAGGTAAGAATATCATCATATATAGAATCAATAAGTTCCTCAGGAGGAGCCTCTCCAATTAATGAACTTATGGTTTCTTTAACCAAACTATAACCAGAATAAATAATCAAGAGGGCAACTAGGAGTCCTATAAAACCATCAACTGGTAGGCTGGTATATCTACCTATAACCAAGGACAAAACTACTATAGAAGTTGTAAGTACATCCCCTAGTGCATCTGCAGATGTAGCCTTAAGACTGGAAGAATTAATCTTCTTCCCCATAATCTTATTAAAATGATACATCCATAGCTTAAAGAGTATAGAGATAGCCAAGATTGAAAATAAGACTATATCGAACTTAACCACTTTAGGAGTAATAATTCTTTCAAAAGAAGACTTGATAAATTGGAAGCCTACGAAAATAACCATGAGGGCAACAATAAAGGCAGATATATATTCAGCTCTGGCATGGCCATAGGGATGCTCCTTATCGGGTGGCATGTCAGCAATTTTAAAACCTAGTAAAGTTATTATGGATGATGCTGTATCTGACAGATTGTTGAAACCATCAGCTATTACCCCTATAGAAGAAATCATAAAGCCTATGACAAGTTTTACTATAGTCAATATTATATTTATTAATAAGCTGACAATACCAGCTAGGTAGCCTATCCTTAGCCTAATTTCTTGATTTTCATAATCACTTTCACCCTTTGTAGCAAGTTTCAATAAATAATTCGTCAATTTCCTACCCCCAAATAACATAGATTATTTTGAGTTTAACATATTAATAAGTGGATGACAAATAATTATTACTAGGATAATAATAGGCATTTAGCCTTTCTTTCTATTGAAAGACGGTTAGGTTTAAATATAATTTTAAAATATTAGGTTTAAATATAATTTTTAAAATAAATGTTTACAAGGACACTTTAGTATGGTATCATGATGAAAATAAATAAATGCTGTGAAAAGAAAGAGTAGATGGTAAATTATTTTTTAGAGAGTGTACCTTTGGTGAAAGTACATAAATAACTATCATTGAACACATCTTTGAGCTAAGGGGTGAAAGCTTATGCTAGTAGCCTTCTTCGGGAACCTGCACCCGTTACAGTGCGAAAGTATGATAGTACTTTTTGAGGTTGATATCGTGAGGTATCAATAAATAGAGGTGGAACCACGTGATTAATACTCCCGTCCTTTAGCTAAGCTAAGGGGCGGGATTTTATTTTGCCTTGAAAGTATTATTAATAAAAATTTAGGAGGATGGAAAATGTCAAAGAAATTCAGAAGAACTTTAATTTTATTTGTGGTACTTTCATTGTTAGTAAACCTAAGCGGCTGTACTAATGAAGGAAGGGTAAAGTCCAAGGAGGGAAACAATCGGCTTGATGAAATAATTGAAAGGGGTTATATAGAAGTTGTCATGGAGCCTTATTTTGTCCCCTTTCAATTTATTGACCCATCAAAAAGTGGAAATGACAAATATGTAGGGTCTGATATAGAATTTGCTAAATATATAGCTGATAAGTTAGGAGTAGAATTAAGGGTTGTCCCCCTGGAATTTACGGCTGTTTTAGGAGGAATATCAGAAGGTAAATATGACTTGGCAATATCAGCACTTGCCTATACTCCTGCTAGAGCTGATGCTATGATCTTGTCCAATGGCTACTACTTTGCTGAAAACACCCCAGGCTATGGACTCCTAATCAGGGAAGAAGACAGGGAAGAAATAAAAGATTCAGATGACTTATCAGATAAGGTGGTAGTTATTCAAAGCGGATCTTTGCAGGAATTATTGGCTAATGAGCAGATCCCAAAATACAAGGACCTAAAGAGAGTGTCTTCTACAAATGATGGACTTCTTATGGTTCAGGAAAAGAAAGCAGACTCTTGTGTGGTAGCAAAATCCATGGCCCAATTATATATAGATGCAAATACAGGGTGCGGTTTGAAAATTGTAGATGATTTTGAATTCATAGTAGATAAAAAGCTTAGTGGTACTAGGGTAGGCATAAGTTTAGGAGAGGAAAAACTAGAAGAAAAGATCAATGAGATTATCGAAGAAGTGCTGGATTCTGGCATCTATAAGGAATGGCATGATAGGTATACAGATTATGCTAAAAACTTAGGACTTTAAAAGATATAAAGGAGGAAAAACATGCTTATTACTGTATTAGACCTATGGGAAAAGTATGGTTATGTATATATTGAGGGCTTACTAGGAACCCTTTGGCTAGCAGCCTTAACAGTATTTGTAGCAACAATTCTAGGGACTATAATTGCCATAATGAAACTATCAAAAATAAAGGCCTTAGACATATTTATATCAGCTTATATAAGTGTAATCAGGGGAACCCCTATACTCTTGCAACTTTATTTTTTCTGGCTACTCCTGCCAAAAATCTTGCCTATATCCTTAAGCGATACTGCTTGTATAATAGTGGCCCTCATAGTTAATGCCAGCTCCTATATAGCAGAAATCATAAGGGCAGGAATTTAAGCAGTTGATATAGGCCAGAAAGAAGCTGCCAAAAGTCTAGGAATATCCAATAAAAATACCATGACAAAGATAATCCTACCCCAGGCAATTAAGAATATACTTCCTGCCCTGGGCAATGAGTATATATCCATGGTAAAACAAACCTCCCTGGCTTCTGTATTTTTTGTCCAGGAGTTGATGACATCCTATAAGACGGTTCAATCTGCAACATTTTTATCCATACCATCCTTGATAATTGCAGGTGTAATTTACTTTCTTATGACAAGTGTCCTTACCAAGGGGTTAAATATATTTGAAAGGAGACTGTTGGCCAATGAATTGTAGAGAAATTATCAGGGTTGAGGGTTTAAATAAGTCCTTTAAAAAGCTTCAAGTACTTAAAGATATAAATGAGACTATTTATGAAGGTGAAATTATATCAATTATTGGTCCCTCTGGAAGTGGGAAAAGTACATTTTTAAGATGCCTAAATTTGCTAGAGACTCCTAGCTCAGGAAAAATATATTTTGATGGGGTAGATTTATTGGATAAGAAAATAAACCTAGATAAACATAGGCAAAAAATGGGCATGGTCTTCCAACTTTTTAATGTTTTCCCCCACTTGTCAGTAACTGAAAATATAACCCTAGCACCCATGATGGAGAAAAAGGTTAAAAAGGAAGAGGCAAAAAAACAGGCATATGAACTATTAAAAAGAGTGGGCTTATATGATAAGAAGGATGAATATCCTACAAAACTTTCAGGTGGGCAGAAGCAAAGACTGGCTATAGTAAGGGCCATGGCCATGGAGCCTAAGGTACTTCTATTTGATGAACCTACCAGTGCCCTAGATCCTGAAATGGTAAAAGAAGTTTTAGAAGTAATAAAAGGCTTAATCTCAACAGGTATGACAATAATTATTGTCACCCATGAGATGGGTTTTGCCAGGGAAATAAGTGATAGGGTTTTCTTTATGGTGGAGGGAAGAATCCATGAAAAGGGAACACCTAAGGAGATATTTGAAAACCCCAGGAATGATAGGACTAAAGAATTTTTAGCCAAGGTAATCTAGAAAAAAAGGATGGTGGACTTATATAATATGGATATACTAAAATTTATAGAAAAGATAATAAATGAAAAAAGAGACCTTCTTATAAAAGTCAGCGATAGGATTTGGCAGTTGGCAGAATTGCCATATATGGAATGTGAATCTGCAGACCTACTATGTAAGGTTTTAGAAGATGAAGGATTTACAATAGAAAGAGGCATTGCTCAGATGCCTACTGCATTTGTGGCCAAGTATGGAAGAGGTGCTCCCCTTATGGGATTTTTGGGGGAATATGATGCTCTTGATAGCCTTAGTCAAAAAGCATCTTGTACCGTCCAAAAACCTATAAATCAAGGGTCACCAGGTCACGGTTGTGGTCACAATGCCCTTGGAGCAGGTTCCCTAGGGGCTGCACTAGCTTTAAAGGAATATTTAATTGAAAAGAATTTAGAAGGAACAGTAATATATTTTGGCTGCCCAGCAGAGGAAGGGGCGGGATCCAAACAATTTATGGCTAGGGCTGGTCTCTTTGATGATGTAGATTTTGTCTATACCTGGCATCCATCTACAGTAAATCAAGTTCAATCCCTTAGGTCTGTTGCCATTATGGGAGCTAACTTTAAATTTAAAGGAATTACAGCCCATGCAGGAAGTAGCCCACATTTAGGCAGGAGTGCCTTGGATGCTGCTGAATTAATGAGTGTAGGCAGTAATTATTTAAGGGAGCATATGGTAGACCAGGCTAGGCTTCACTATGCCTATGTAGATGCAGGTGGAGTAGCCCCTAATGTTGTACAGGATAGGGCCCTAGTAAAGTATGAAGTCAGGTCTCCCAAGGTTAAGGAGGTTAAGGAATTATTTTCAAGGCTGGTAAATGTAGCCAAGGGAGCAGCTCAAATGACAGAAACTCAGGTAGAATATGAAATAACCATGGCCTTTTCTGACTATATACCCAATCAAATCCTTGGTGAAATAGCTTATAAGGCCCTGCAGGAAGTAGGCCCACCAGACTGGGATCAGGAGGACTATGACTTAGCCAAGGCATATCTAAACTCCTATAATGACATGAAAGAGGAA
>CAZFIO010000098.1:0-8363 GCA_964519585.1 uncultured Tissierellaceae bacterium | reverse complement strand
TTTCGTAATAAACAAATGAGTGTGATGAAAATGCAGGTTTTCCATGTTTTTTTACTATCTTCCTATATAAGTAGCCAAGTCCAAAACCAGATATCCTATTTAGTATATTCCTAGAAAGATTGCCTAAGGGTAGGTTTAAGATATACATATGAATTCCGTCAATATGTTTTTCTTCTAGCCCCCACTTCCTCCATCTTCTAATAGACCTGGTGTCAACAGCCATATATACCAACTTATGGCCTGCCTTAGCCAGGGCCCTAGCCTGGTCAAATTCAAATATTCCATTGGTCTTATACTTCTTACTAGGATAGCCCCTAGCAACAAATAAAATATACATATGTCTACCCCTAAGTGAGTGAATTCTTAAACAAGCTTCTTAGCAAAATATTTATATAAATGTTTAAAACATGCATGGCAGAATAGGAAAATAATTTTAGTAAAAAAGACTTTTCCTTATACCTAGAGCTAAGCCTTACCTTTAGCCTGGACCAGGAATCCCTTATATGCCTATAGTTTATATCCCTATGGGCAGTTTTTTTGTATCCCCTAAGGAAGCTTTCAGCAATCTTGTAGGGTGATTGTTTGGTCCTAAATGCTCCTATAGTTAAGCTATATATAGCCAAAACCATGTCAAACTCTGGATAGTCAACATCCCCAAAGTAAAAACCTGGGTCTATTGCTGTAGCAAGCATTTTCTCTTGATCAATAAGGAAGTTATTCCTGCTATAGTCACCATAAAGTTTAACCTTACCATCATCAAGTTTTGCCCTTTTGTGGTAGAGACCTAGCCAAACCCCCATATGGAAGCTTAAACTTGGATATTCCTTCATTATACTTGAGTAGGGTTTTCCCTTAGCCTCCTCCATATATATGGTGGAATCCTCCTCATTAAAACCTAGCACCTTTACAGTCTTATAGGTCCACCCTTCAAAGTCTTCACCAGGAAAAGTATTATGCAAGTCATCTATGCTTTCTTTTTCTACAAGAGCCCTTTCACTATCAAAAAGGACCTTTTCCACTATGCCATCTTTTCTAAAGCTTAGCCTTGCCTTGTTTGTATTTATTTCTCTAACAATAGCCATCCTCTTCCCCCAGGTCTACAATCCTAAATATATATTCTTAAGTTTTTCAACATTGTTTTCATAGTAATAGTCATCTTTAATTCTTCTAGAGTTTTCTTCTATGCTTTTTATTTTATCCCTCTTTGTCAGGACCTCTAGGCCTGCCTTTAAATCCTCCCTATCATAGGGAGATACACTTATGCCTATGCCTTCATCCAAGACAAATTCACTAAGTTTAGTATCCTTGGCTACAATAATAGGCAGTTGACATACTACTGACTCATAGAGCCTGTTTGGCAGAGCTATTTTCACATTTTCCAGCTGGTTATCATAGACAGAATAAGTACAGTCAACCTTTCCATATAGGCTGGCAATTTCCCTGTCATAGTTATAGGGTCCATAGAATTCTACAAAATCCTTATCCCTAGAATAATCATAGATTTCCTCATAAGAAGGACCACTACCAGCAAGAAAAACCTTCATTCCACTATCTAAATCTTCTACAGAATCTATAAGCATTTTAAGCTGGTCCTTGTATCTTATAGAACCTATAAAGCCAATGGTAAAGTCCCCAGCTTGTTTTTTCCTATAGTTTTCAAAATCCTTTTTATAGGGTGTATTGGGTACAAATATGTACTTATCCTTTGAAAGAAATTTTGAAAAATATTCATCCCAAAAATATGGGGAAGTCACTATCAACTTAGAAATATCCCTGCATAAGGACCTTTCTATATATTGCAGCGCCTTATATACTATGCCCTTCAGAGACCTAATATTCTTTTGGAAGCTGTATTTAGGCAGGTCCCCCACCTCATATACAAGTTTCACATGACTTTTGTATCTTTTTTTGTAGGACCTGGCTATAAAAAGCATATCCATATTGAGGGCATGAATTATATGAGGATCTTCCTTCCTTAATTCATCCATGGCCCTGTTTTTATACCTATATAGGGACCAAAGCTTGCCAATCCCCCTGGACCTTATGGATTTTATATTTATAGCCTTTACAGTATTTTTGGGATTTATATAAAAGGATTCCTTTATATCATGTCCCCTATCCCAATATATTATATTTATATTGAAATCTTCTTCCAAAGCTTTTACCTTCTTCAATATCCTAGGATTAGGTAGATGGGAAAGTAAAATAGTGATTTTTTTCAAATCTCCACCTCTTACAATTCTTTTTCAAGTATATCTGCTATATATTTACTAGCAAACCCATCACCATAAGGATTGCTGGCCTTGGACATCTTTTGGTATTCTTCCTGAGACTCTAGCAAAATTTTGAAGTTCTTATATATATTATCCTCATTGCTGCCTACAAGCTTCAGGGTTCCAGCTTCCACACCTTCAGGCCTTTCAGTAGTATCCCTCATAACCAAAACAGGCTTACCAAGGCTGGATGCCTCTTCTTGGATTCCACCACTATCAGTCAAAATCAAGTAGGCTCTAGCCATAAAATTGTGGAAGTCTACCACATCCAAGGGTTCTATAAGTTTAATCCTATTATTGTCCCCAAGGATTTCATTGGCAGCTTCTCTCACCAGGGGGTTCATATGAATAGGGTAGATAATCTTTAAGTCTGGATTTTCTTCAATTATCCTCTTTATAGCCCTAAACATATTCTTCATAGGCTGACCTAGGTTTTCCCTCCTATGAGCAGTTAGAAGAATTAGCCTGCTATCAGAGGCCCAGTCCAGATAACTATGTCTATAGTCATCCCTTACAGTAGTTTTCAAGGCATCTATTACTGTATTGCCAGTGATAAAGATTGTTTTTTCATCCTTGCCTTCATTTATCAGGTTTTCTCTTGCCTTAGCAGTAGGTGCAAAGTTGTATCTTGAAATCAAGCCTACAGCCTGACGGTTAAACTCTTCTGGATAAGGTGAATATATGTTGTAGGTCCTAAGCCCGGCCTCCACATGGCCCACTGGAATCTGCATATAGAAGGCTGCCAGACCAGTAACAAAGGTAGTAGAAGTATCTCCGTGGACCAAGACCAGGTCTGGCCTTACTTCCTCCAGGATACCCTTCATACTAGCCAATATATTGATATTTATATCAAACAAATCTTGTTTAGCTTTCATAATTGATAAATCATAGTCAGGCACAATCTCAAAAGCCTCTAGTACTTGATCCAGCATTTCCCTATGCTGGCCACTTATACAAACTATGGTTTCAAAATCTCTGGTTCTTAGTTCCTTTACCAGGGGGCACATCTTTATAGCCTCTGGTCTTGTTCCAAATACCACTAGTATCTTCTTCATCTTATCCCTACTTATCATTACAATTTGTAAACATTTGGTAAATTGCAGATATTCTTTGTATCAACAATAATTTTCCCATTTATGGCATCCATATTTTCTTTTATATGTTTATGGCCAACCATAATAACTAGGACTTTTATATCATTAAGGAAAGAATTAAAATCTAAATATTGATTTTCCACTACTTTTCTTTTTATATATGGGTCATAGACCTTGACCCCAAAAGCCATATTCTCAGTCAGAATATCTAGCAGTTGTAGGCTAGGACTATTTCTAGTATCATCTATATCTTCCTTGTAGCTTAGGCCATAGAGGCCTACCTTGCCTATATCCTTTAAACCATGGATTTTCATGACTTCACTTATCCTATTGATTACATACCTGGGCATGGAATCATTGGTTTTTCTGGCAGTCAATATAAGATTGGCCAGTCCAGGATAGTCCCCAACCAAAAACCAGGGATCTACAGATATACAATGACCACCTACACCAGGTCCTGGTTGCAAGATATTGACCCGGGGGTGCTTATTGGCAATTTTAATTATTTCATATACATCCATACCATCACTGCCACATATTTTTGCTAACTCATTTGCAAAGGCAATATTTACATCCCTATAGGCATTCTCCACAACCTTAACCATCTCTGAAGACCTTATATCAGTGATGATGATTTCACCCTTACAGAAAGTCTTATATATATCCTTAATTTTTTTACCCTCTTCTATATCATCAACCCCTAGTACCCTAGAGTTATTAATTAATTCATAAAGCATATTTCCTGGTATAATCCTTTCAGGAGCATGGACTAATTTTATATCACTTCCGATTTTTAGTCCTCTTTTTCGGATTTCAGGCCTTATATAGTTATCAATAGTACCTGGAGTCATGGTGGATTCGATAATTATTGTAGATCCCTTGACTCCTATATCAAGAATCTTATTTACTGCAGCTATAACAAAGCTAGGATCTAGCTTCTTGCTTTCCTTAATATAGGGGGTAGGCACAGCGATTATATAGGTATCTGCCTTCTTATAATCAGTGGAAAACTCAACTCCCCTCTTCCTAGCCTCATGAAATAATTCTAGGAGGCCCTTCTCGGAAAAGGTAATTTCTCCAGAATTCAGCTTATTTATTATATCCTCATTGATATCACTACCTACAACCCTATTTCCACTAGCAGCCAAAATCAAGGCAGTAGGTAAACCTATATAACCCAATCCAATAACATTAATCATAATTAGCCTTCTTTCTAACACAAGGGGACGGTTCTTTTGTGTTGTTTCTTATTAACGATAGTTTAACAATGGTTAAACAATTGTTGAACTATGGGGGAACAATAGTCATTTGGTTCGAAAAACGATAGCCTAGCGGTAGACTAGCAATTGTCTAGCGAAGGTCTAGCAATAGTATTGGGGTCATAACTTTTGGGTCATGCGGACAGAGTCGTCCGCCACTACGAATACTAAAAACGAAGATCTCTCCACTGCGGTCGAGATGACATTGGGGTCTAGCTTTGGGGTCATGCGGGTCGGCGTGGAAACCGACCCCTACAATCGTCAACCTACACCCTCTGTCATCCAGGGCCCACCCTGTCCACCTGTCCAACCACAATCTTTCCGCCTTACGCTTTCCGCTATCTTAATTTTATTGTATTTTCCACCCTAGTCTTCTCAGTCCCTACCTCACACTCCACCACAATCCTATTTATCTCTTCCTTCTTTAAATAATACAAACTCCTATAGGCCTTTTCTAGCCTTACAGACCCTTGGGTTTCAACCTGGCAAATCAGGTCTTCCCCAGAGTAAAGTTTGAAACCCCCATCTATAAGCTCCACATCCAAGGGAGTATGAAAAATCAAATCGAATTTACTGCCACTACCACTTACTTCATCTATCAATCTATATCCAAAGTCTTCTCTGACTATCTCTCTTCTATGGCTATAGCCATTCTTGGAAACCATGGTTCCCTTGAAATATCCATCTGAGAAACTTATGTCCCTGGCCTTGGACCAATCAGCCACAAAGAAGGTCCCTCTCTTATTCATCTGCTCTTTCTTATCCAGCTTAAGAGTGTTGTGCCCCCCAGTAAGAGATAGGTCCCTGCCTAATTCACTAGCATAGGAAAAAGTTCCAGAATCGCAGAAAACATTTATCCCCCTATGCCACAGGTCCAAATGAAGCTGGTCCATATGGTTGGGTCTAGTGGCAAAGTCCTGAAGATAAGTTGCAAGCATGCCATCCTTGTGCCTAATAGAGTAAAATCCCGACTCCCTATAGGCCACAGATGTCTTTTCAATCTTGGCCCTAGGTAAATCCAGAGACCCTCCAAACCATAAAAGTTCTTCATCATAGAAGCCTCTATCATAGAGCCTTTCACCTTGAGTCAAGGCATAAAGAGTATTTATCATGGGCCTAAAATCCCTATAATCACAGGTTGACATGGGAAAAATCAAGGCCCCATCATTGGAACCATAGTTGGGCATATAGCCTTCCCCCTCCTGAAATTGATACATGAGAAGGAGACTGTTTTTTATCCTTTCACCTTCTTCAATCTCCAGACCTGTCTTTTCAGACATCTTATATATAGCTTCCAATACCTGCAAGCTAAACCTTTGATAATTAAAGGAAAACTGCCTGTATCCACCATCATCAAAAAATTGTAATCTTATTTCTTTATTAAGCAAATCATAGGCCTTTTCAAGCCTAGTCTTGTCATCTGAACACCAGGCCCCCACAATCAGGCCCATAATCTCACTAAAGGTGTGGTTGTTTTTTATGCACTTATGGGCATAAAAGAAGTTAGATTCTACCTTCTTATAAGAAAATCTTACTATCTCCCTTATATTGCTCTTGTCCTTTTCACTAATTAAGCCAGAGGCTTCAAATACAGCATAATTCATAAGAAGGTTTACCATACGAAGGCTTGCCTCCTGGCCACACTTATAGTTTGCCCCATAGCCATAGTGGTTCCTACGAAGCCAGTCCTCAATCTGCTGAGAAAAAGCCTTATAGTATTTTTTATCACCAGTTATTAGGTAGGCCCTAGAAAAATAAAAAAAATGGGTAAATCTAGAAGCCTCCCATACTACTTTAATATCACCTAGCTCCTTATGAAAGTCAGGTATTCTGTACCAGGCTTCCTTAGATGATTCAAGAGCAGTCATAGGGTTGAGCTGCCAATTTATTGGATTTCCATAGTCTAAGTCTAAGGAAGAAAAACCCCTTATGACCCCATCTATAGCCTTGTCCCCAATCCTTAGTATTCCATCCTGCTTTTCCTTGGGTAGGTCCCTTAAAAATCCCCTTATCCCCTCTATATCAAAATCAAATAAATCAATCCTAGAAATTACAGGGTCTCTTTCAAAAAACCTTTCAGTAAAGGGTAATAGCCTTAAAAGCTTAAGTTTCAGTGCATAAAGACTTCTGTTGATAGTCCAACCTATACCGTATTCAAAAATTAAGGATCTAACCATAGCAAACATTATAAACTCTCCACTAAATCTAGTAGTTTTTTTGCCTGGATATCATAATCATAATCCCTAGCACCTAGCCTAGCATTTTCACCCATTTCCCTATAGTCCTCTTCATCCAAATTGTATATATGTTTGATAGCCTCAGCCAAGTCTTCAGGTGTATCATTTTCCAGGGTAATGCCACAATTGTACTTTTCCAATGGATTATATCCAATTTTCACAGTAGAAATTACTGGTTTTGCAGATGCCATATACTCAAATAGCTTGTTTGAGCTGGATCCTCTTGACCAGTTGTACTTATCTTGAGAATAGTTTAGAAGGTTTACAGAAGACTTATGAAGGACATTGGGTATATTTCTCTTGTCTACATAGCCCTTTAGCTTCACATTATCAAGACCTTCATTCTTAATTCTCTCTTTTAAGTAGGGCAATTCACTACCCTCACCATATATGAGAAACTGTATGTCATCCAGGTCCTTTAAGAGATGGGCAGTATCTAAAATATTGCCTATATTATTTACAGGACGAATGGCACCAGTATAGACCACATTGAACTTATCACTTTCCAAATCTTCATCCTTAAAGTGATTGTCCTTGATTTGCTTTTCAAACATCTTTATATCTACACCGTTGTTTATGTAGTAACACTTATTTAAATCAATATCTCCGCCCTCTTCTCTTGTCCATTTTTTATCCTTAAGATAGTCAGTATCCCCTTCTTTTAAGAATATAATGGCATCGGAGTTTTTGTACATCCAGTGCTCACCAGCAATCAAAAACCTACCAATAAGCCCCTTCTCCCTTAGACTACTATACTTGAAAATAGCCTCAGGCCAAAGGTCTCTATATTCTGTAATAACAGGAATACCCCATTTCTTAGCTAGGATTATACCAAGTATAACCGTAAGTGGATGGGGTGAAGAAGCATATATAATATCAGGTATATTGCCCTTTTTCCTTAGATTCTTGGCAATCTTTTTTAGGTTAAAGGTAAAGGAGAACATATTTTTAAGTCTTGTAAATCCATTCCCCTCATACTTGGAAGAACGAACGAATATAAAGGGAACATCATTCTCCCTATATTCGACAAAACTTGCCTTATTATCTATTAAATTTTCTAGGGTATAATGCAAATAAGCAGAGGAAAAAACAGTGCACTCCTGTCCAGCATCAATCAAGCGCTTGCCAAACTCGTATGCCCTGCTCATACCACCTAGAGAAGGTGGGGTTGCATAATGATGAAATATCCAAGTATTCTTTCCCATATTCTAATTCTTCCTTGCCCTATATTTCAAAACATATTCTACAATAATTTTATCACAAGTAAAGCCTATATTCAAGAAAACAATAATCTAACAATAGGGGAACGATGGTTTAACAATAGGGGAACAATAGTTTAACAATTGTCTACTTGGGTCAAATCTTTCGGGTCCAAGATCCTTCGCTTCGCTCTGGATGACAGGAAGTGTAGGTTTACGATTGTAGGGGCGTAGCTTTGCTCGCCCGCTGACTTAAAAGCTTGACCTAAACTCAACAATTGCTTGGCTATCGTTAAATAAC
>CAZFIO010000097.1:0-8401 GCA_964519585.1 uncultured Tissierellaceae bacterium | reverse complement strand
CTTTATGATTGATGCCTATATTCTCATTTCCACATAATTTTCTTGTGAAAGACAGTACCCTTTCAAGTTTTTCCTCACTATTATCCCCCTTTATTAGGGAACAAATAGTAATTGCACCTGCATTGGTCATTGGGTTATCAAGCTTTTCTAGGCTTCCTTCAACAAAATCAAAGGCCTCTCTTGTAGCCTCTACACTTAACTTATTGAAAATATAATCTTCACCATGGTCCATCAAACCTATGATTAAGCCTACAACCTTTGATATACTTTGTATGGTAAACTTTTTGTCATAGTCCCCATAAGAATATATATTCCCGTCTACATCCCATAGGCTTATGCCTATATCTTCGGGGTTGGATCTAGCAAGTGCTGGTATGTAGGATGCAACCTTGCCCAGTTTATTGTAGACCATATTTCTCTCAACTATTTTCTTTAATAAAGCCCCATAGTCCGATTTCTCCATTAGACTTTCCATTCTTTATAACCCCCATTTTCCATATAAGTTTAAAGGAGTATATAACCTATATACCCCCTCTGTCTACATTTAATAATAACAAATCCTATATGAAATGTATATATGCCCTAGTCAATATACATTGGATTTATGGTTTCAAATATTATAGATCCTTCCTTATCATAGCCTCTTAAATACTTAAAATTATTTGTTCCCCCATCTCTACTATAAACGAAGAGAAACATATCATCATAAAATTCTTCCTGGCTAAATACCTCATCTGTATGTAGGGTCAGCTCAACCTTTTCTATCCTTTCATCGTTTACAATCCCAAAGAGAATAAAATCTTCTAGGGTCCCCTGCCATGAGTAGGACATGGGCTTTGCCCTGTCATTTTCTATACCTCCTGGTCCAGATCCAAAGGTCCAAAATATAGCCAGCTTCTTATTGATTGTATTGCAGGAAAACCATTTGTCATATTTACCCAATATATATTTCCCTCTAGGAAAATCTTCTATATGTAGAATTTCTGATGGGCCATAGTGGGAACTCCTTTCTGAATCCCTGTGAGCCTTTATAGGATCTAAGTAAAGCCCTGTCTTATTTATAGGTAGCAAATAAATAACAATTATTATTATAAGGTTTCTTATGATTTTCTTTTTTCTAGTCATGGCCTCCACCTGCCTCTATAGGAATTTCCACTTTTATACTTCTATCGTAGATAGAGTAATTGATAATTACAGATGAGGCATTTTTATTAAACTTAGCTACTCGCCATCTTCCCCTTGTGATAATTCCACCAGACAAATACCCACCACCTGTATTATACACACCACCTAGATTATCCCAAATAGTCCATGGATGACCAAAGGTCCAACCCCTGCCCCATAATCCCTTTTCATAATAGGAATATCCTATATAGAGGTTTCCGGACTTATCATAGACCAGGTCCTTGTATTTTATAACCCTGTCATCGATTTGAATTTTTTCATTGACCCTTTGCTTCCAGACAATTTCCTCTTTTGGAATACCCTGGCTAGTGGAAACTGGAAGCAGGTTGGGTAGAAAAAAGAGTAGACCCAATAAATTTATAATCAAGATCCAGGCCGCCATATAGTTAGTAACCTTCCAAGTCCAGCCTATGACAGGGCTATGTTCCTTATTTAGCTGGGTCCCAATTTCCTCCGCATCTCCCATGGCATTTATGGCTAAATCTTCTGCCTGACTCTTTTCATATCCCTTGGCTTCATAATATTCAATCCTATCAAGTATATGGTTGTTTATTTCCTCCCTTATATCCTCCCTGTCAAAGGAAAACTTCACATAAGAGATTACCTTGCCTAAAAACTCATCCTTTTTATGCAAATGCATGAGAATCACCACCTATTACCTTGCCAACTGATGATGTGAAAACTTTCCATTGATTTCTTTCTTCCACCAGTTGTTTTATTCCCTTTTCTGTTATCCTATAGTATTTCCTTTCCCGTCCTGTATCTCCCTTTGATTTATAAGACTTGACCCAACCCTCCTTCTCAAACCTGTGAAGGACCGGGTAAAGGGTACCCTCCTTATATTGAAAAACATTTTCTGACTTTTCCTCCAACTCTCTGATAATTTCATAGCCATACATATCCCTGGTCTTAAGTAAATGTAAGACCAAGAGGTTGCTAGACCCTCCAATAAATCCCTTATCAATCCTCATCTCTCCACCTCCCATAATTATACCTAGACTATCTATGTATAATTATACCTAGCTCTTCTAGGTATGTCAAGATTTTTAATCAAACTATTAAGCCACAAAGACATCGCCAAAAATGCGCCAAGGACCGTCCCCAGCGCATTTTTGTTTAAATTTTGTTTACAATTTATATTTTCTTCACATGCCTTTATAAATTAGTGGTATAGTATATATTATGAATTTTCTTTAAAGGATGGTGTCATCGTGGAAAATCAACTATCAAATAATAAACGCTACGAAGCTAGGGATTTTTCTCCAAATATTAAGTGGTTTATATTTTTAATTTTTTCCGTACTCTATATGGAATCCCTACTAAGACTCATTACTACAGGTAATCTCTTTACCCCAGGAACATTTTATGGGCTTTTATTTGGATTTAATGTCTGTCTTATTCTATATATAATATCCACAATTTTCACTGGCAAAATAAACCTTATAATCTCTTTTGTAATCCTGCTTATTCTATCCCTCTTATTTTCATCACAAATGGTTTACTACAAGATTTTTAAGACCTTTTATACATCCTACTCTGTGGGGAATGCAGGCCAGGTCATGGAATTTTCTGCCCAGGCTCTTTCTTTTACTAAGGCTAACTTCCACTTTGTAGTTTTACTCTTTATTCCCTTTATAGTATTTATGCTTTCTGTTAGGAAGATTTTCCCGCTAGAAAGGATGGAGGGTAAATATATTATTCTTGGTCTTGTAACTATTGTCCTAATTCACTTTTTTGCTCTCCTAAGCATAGGTTTAGGAAGCAAGGATGAAAATTCCCCCTATAACCTCTATCACAATATTCACTATCCAAATTTTTCCGTGGATAATTTAGGACTATTAACCTATATGAGGCTGGATATTCAAAGAAACATTACAGGCTGGTCTCCAAAATTTACAGGTGAGCTTCCTGATCCTGATATAGATTTAGGGGAAGCTCCAGAAGAAAATCCTAAAATACCAGAAAAGCCTATTGAATACAATGTGCTGGATATAGATTTTGATGAGCTTATGGCAAATGAAAAAGATGAAGAAATCCTTGAAATGCATAAGTATTTTTCCCTTGTTAAGCCTACAGAAAAAAATGAATATACAGGACTTTATAAGGACTATAATTTTATACTCTTAACTGCAGAGGCATTTTCCCACCTGGCAGTAGATAAGGATATTACTCCAACCCTCTACAAGATGGTTCATGAAGGCTATTATTTCAAAAACTTCTATACTCCTATATGGGGGGTATCTACTTCTGATGGTGAGTATGTTGCCAATACCAGTCTCATACCCAAGAGTGGGGTATGGAGCTTCAAGGAATCTAGCAATATATATATGCCCTTTGTCATGGGGAACCAGCTTAAGAGACTGGGCTATAGTGCTAGGGCCTACCACAACCATACCTATACCTACTATGACAGACACCTATCCCATCCAAATATGGGTTATATTTACAAGGGCTATGGCAATGGTCTGGATGTCCAGTATACCTGGCCTGAGTCTGATTTGGAAATGATGAAGTTAACCATACCGGAATTTATAAATGATGACAAGTTTCATGTAAACTATATGACGGTTAGTGGGCATATGGAATATACATTTATGGATAATTATATTGCTAGTAAAAATAGACGGTTCGTTGAGCATTTACCCTATACAGAAAGACCCAAAGGTTACCTGGCAGGAAATATAGAATTAGATAGGGCCTTGGAGTATTTATTAAATAAACTTGAAGAGGCTGGTGTAGCTGAAAAAACTCTCATTGCCTTATCTGCTGACCACTATCCCTATGGGCTTGAAGTTATTGAGATGGAAGAACTGGCAGGTCATGAAATAGAGGAGAACTTTGAACTTTATAGAAATGCCTTTATTCTTTATAAGCCAGGTATGAAGGCTCAAGTTATAGAAAAACCTGTTTCAAGTCTGGATATAATTCCCACAGTTTCCAACCTACTAGGGCTGGACTATGATTCTAGGCTTCTTATGGGGGTTGATGCCTTCTCCAATGCAGACCCCTTGATAATATTTAACAATAGGAGCTTTATTACTGACAGGGGCAGGTATAACTCCCAAACAAAAACCTATATACCAAATCCTGGCTTTGAGGAGGATGAAGAATATAGAAAGGCTATATCCAATATTATAAATGCTAAGTTTTTCTTCTCAGCCAAAATCCTAGACACAGACTACTATTCCAAGGTTTTAAAGAAATAAAAAGATGGCTATCTCAAAGGAATTTGGGATAGCCATTGTTATTTTATACTTATTTTATGCTGTTGTTTGAGCCTTGGTTCTTTGTTTCTGTAGGAAAAATACCAGAGCCAGAACCACTAAACCTATTGCATCTGTTACTAAGCCTGGATTTAATAGGGCCAGAGCCGCGATTGCAAGTAGAACCCTTTCATAAATCTTATTGTGGGTAATAAAATAGTTTTCTACAGCTGCTGCCAAGCAAACTATACCTATAACTGCTGATACAATCATAGGAATTGCACTAACTATGGGTAGAAATACTACTGTCTTGCCTACTATTTCCTTAACCAAAATCAAGGATGAGTCTAAGGCGAATATATAGGGCACTATAAAGGCTGCAATAGCAAGCTTAAAGGCTGTGAAACCCGTTTTCATAGAGTTTGCCCCTGCTATACCTGCACCTGCATAGGCTGCTAGTGCAACTGGTGGGGTTATATCCGCAACTACTCCAAAGTATAGGATAAATAGATGGGCCGCCAAAAGATTAACTCCTAGTTTTGTTATGGCTGGTACTGCCATGGTAGCTAATACTATATACTTAGCAGTTGTAGGCAATCCCATACCCAGTATGATTGAAGCAATCATGGTAAAGAATAGGGTTAGAAGTAATTTCCCACCTGCTAGGGTTACTATCAGGTCAGCTATCCTAAGGCCTAAACCTGTAAGGGTTACAACTCCTACAACCATACCTGCACAAGCACAGGCACAGGCTACACCTACTGCACCCTTGGCCCCTGCTTCAAAGGCTCCAATTATATCCTTCAGTGTGAAGGAATTATCCTTCTTTATAAAAGATGCAAGTAGGGCTATAGCTATACTAATTAGAATTGCATAGAAGGATGCCTTATTTGGACTTAACTTTGCAACTAAAAATCCTATCACTGAAATCAAAGGAATAAGTAGGTATCCATCACTTTTCATAATCTTTCCAAACTTAGGCAACTGTTCCCTTGGTATACCCTTAAGTCCTAATTTTGAGGCCTCTAAGTGTACCATGGTCCCAACTGCAAAGTAATACAGTATGGCTGGTATTGCTGCTGCTATAATTATATTAAGGTATGAAATACCTGTAAAGTCTGCCATAATAAAGGCTGCTGCACCCATGACTGGTGGCATAATCTGACCTCCAGTCGAGGCTGTAGCCTCTACTGCCCCTGCAAAGTGGGGTTCATAACCTGTCTTTTTCATAAGTGGTATGGTAAAAGCTCCAGTTGTTACAGTGTTTGCAACAGATGAACCTGAGATAGATCCCATAAGTCCTGATGCAACTACTGCAGTCATGGCTGGGCCACTCTTGGTATGTCCAGTCATAGAGAAAGCTAAATCTATGAAAAATTTACCAACCCCTGTCTTATCCAAAAATGCACCGAAGAGTATAAACATAAATACAAAGGTTGCTGATACATAAATAGGGGTACCTAGTATACCTTCAAGGGCCATATACATATGGGATATGATCCTTTTTGTTGTAAATCCCCTGTGGGAAAGTATTCCTGGCATATAGGGCCCAAATTTAGCATAGAGTAAAAACACTATTGCCACTATGGGCAGTTCTGGTCCTACCACCCTCCTAGTAATTTCCAGGGTAATAAGTATGGCCAAGGCACCAAATGTAAGGTCAATGCTGGTTAAATTTGTTCCTTTTCTTGCAATTTCCAATACATTTACAAAAAGATAACCAAATACTATAATTGTTAAAAGTATAAATACATAATCCAATATGGAAGGTTTATCCTTCTTGGACTTAGAAGTTGCAGGATATAATAAAAATCCTAGGGTAAAGGCAAAGATTATATGTAAAGATCTTTGTCTGACACTCATTAAGGTTCCGAAGCCACCTGTATAAAACTGAAAGACTGACATGGCTATTGCAATTATTGCCGTAATTTTGCCAATTGGCCCAGCTAGTTTTCTTAACTTAGATGTCTCCAAATCGTATTCTTCCATTAAAGAGTCTACATCCATTGCTTCTGCAGATTCAGTAATACGAATCTCATCTTTCAAAATAATTCCCCTCCTTAATTATATAGGTCAAGTTTGTCATATAATCTATATGGAACCTAACTGCAGTCCTATGGGTTGAAAAATCTAAAAGCATAAAATCCCTATTCCTAAAAATAAGTTTATGCTCTCTTCCTTGACTACTGGTTCTATAGATTAGGTTGTCAATTTTTAAATTCATATCATATACATGGATACCTTCATCCGTAATTTCTGTTTTATAAGGTGTGGTTGCAGGCAGGCCTGCCCCAAAAGAATGAAAATAAGTATCTAGTAGAATTATATCACCCTTATCCACCAAAAAGTTTTCCAAAACAGGAGACTGCTCTACTGAGTGTATATATTCTATAGCAAATACTTCCCCATCCTTAATTCTCCAAGATTTTAAATACTCGCCTGTTTTAAAGTTACTAGCTTTTAATACCTTGATGGGATAAAAACAAAATATTAGTAAACAAATAAAACCAATAAGTAAAACCAAGGATAAGGTATTGGGGAAGACCCCAATACCCTTATCCTTATGTTTTTTACTTGATTCCTTTTTCATTGTAGTAACGTTCTGCACCTGGGTGTAACTCTATAGGCATACCATCTAGAGCTGTATCTAACTTAAGATCTTTACCCCTATCATGAGTCTCATCTATGATGTCCTTATTCTCAAACATAGCCTTGGTTAATTCATACATTAATTCTTCATCCAAGTCCTTATGAACTACAAGCATGGCCATTACTGCAGTTGTTACTACGTCTGCATCTTGGTCTTTGTAAGTTCCTGCTTCTATTACAACTTCTGTATAGAAAGGATACTGTGCATTTAATTCAGCTATTTTAGCCTTGTCTACTTGAACTACAACCACATCTGTACTAGTGGTTAATTCTACTATAGCTGCAGTTGGTAATCCTGCTGTAACAAAGGCCGCATCTACGTTTCCATCTTGAAGGTTTGTTGCAGCATCCGCAAAGGATAGGTAGTCAGCATTTATGTCATCGTAAGTAATTCCATGTGCTTCTAGGATTTGTCTAGCATTTGCTTCTGTACCTGAACCTGGGGCTCCAACAGCTACTTTTTTACCTTTTAGGTCTTCTACTGTTTTTACTCCAGATGCTTTACTTGCAACTATTTGAACAACTTCTGGATACCAGATAGCCATTCCTCTAAGATCAGTTGCCTTGTCTTTATCGTCAAACATTTCCACGCCTTCTGCTGCATAATAGGTAATGTCATTTTGAATAAAAGCAATTTCCGCTTCGTCATCTAGGATTAATCCTATGTTTTCCACAGATGCTCCTGTTGATTGGGAGTTAGCTACTATGTTTTCTAGCTTGTCATTATAAACCTTAGCTAGGGCTCCACCTAATGGGTAGTAAACTCCACCTGTTCCTCCAGTTGCGATGTTTACATATACAGTTTCAACCTTGCCCCCACCTGGTTCTTCTCCACCTGGTTCCTCTCCTCCACCTGGTGTTTCTGTTTTACCACAACCAACTAGTACTGACAATACAAGTACCAATACTAAAAGAAGTGCTACTAATCTCTTAGACATACAAATCCCCCTTTTCTTTTCTTGCCTATATATTTAGAAAATTCCAAATATATAGTTAACCCCATTATATACCAATTGTAGATATTTTTCCATAATTATTAAATATATTTAAAACGTTTTCCCAAGCAAAATAATAAAAGACCCCTTGGGGCCTTTCATTATTTTGCTTCTATCCTATCAACATTATTTAAATATGGTTTCAATACTTCAGGTATAGTAACTGTTCCATCAGCATTTTGATAATTTTCAAGTAAGGCTGCAAAGGTTCTTCCTACAGCTAAACCTGAGCCATTTAAAGTGTGGACATATTCAAGCTTTCCATCTTCTCTTCTATACCTTAGGTTGGTCCTTCTAGCTTGGAAATCTTCAAAGTTACTACAGCTGGAAATCTCTACATACCTATTATAGCTAGGCATCCAGACTTCT
>CAZFIO010000096.1:0-8415 GCA_964519585.1 uncultured Tissierellaceae bacterium | reverse complement strand
ATAATAAATACCTAGATCAGTTAGAAATATATATAAACAAGTACCAAGATCTAATGAGTGAAAATTTGATTTGTCCATATTGTTTCAGTGAAATTGATGATGAAAAAATTAAAAGTATTAGTAAAAACTTATAATTAGGGGGTCAAACTATGAATTATGATCAGGAATTATCAAATTTGAAAGAGAATTTAGAGAAGGCAAAAACACTTAAGTATAGAGCTGAGGCTAGACTAGAGCAATTAAAAAGCCAAGAGGAAGAATTAATTAAAGAGTTAGATGAATTAGGCATTGAACCAGATAAGTTAGAAATAGAGATAGAAAAACTATCTTCAGAAATCGACTCCTTATTTAAAGAAGCTAATACATTGCTACCAAAAAACTTGTTTGAAAAGAAGTGATGAGAGTGACAAATACACCTGAAAGAATAAATTTAGAAAGCCTGGCAAGGGAAATTAACCTTCTAGAGAATCATCTATCCAAAGAAGTGGGCAAAAGGGAAAAATTGCTAGAACAATTAAATAATAACAAAATAATTATTGACAATTTAGATAAAAATATTGATATTTTAGATAAGGTAAGTATATTATTCCAAGAAACTTCGCAGTTTGCAAGAGACCAGGCAAAAATTCAGATAGAGTCTATAGTAACCAATTGCTTACGATTTATATTTGACTCAGAAATAGAATTTTTAATTGAAATAGATGAGTTAAGAAACAAGGCAAGTGCAGAATTTTTTGTAGTTACTAAAATAGATGATCTAGAAATAAAAACAAAGCCTGAGCTTTCCAGAGGCGGAGGGGTAGTAGACATAGTATCACTAGCATTAAGAATTGCCTTTTTACAAATTAACAGGCCTAGAATAGAAGGACCTTTAATATTAGATGAACCAGCCAAGCATGTCAGTGAAGATTATATATATAATGTAGGCGAGTTTTTAAGGAAAAGTTCTGAAATTTTCAATCGACAGATTATTATGATTACCCATAATAACCATTTGTCTGCTATGGCTGATAATGGCTATATTGTCCAACTTAAGGGCTCAGTAAGCTCAGTGAAGAAAATCGAAATTTAATTATTTCTTGACTTTAATTTAGAATAGTAATAAAATAAAGATGTGTATTCATACATTGATTTAAGTACATTAATATAATTTGAATTTTGAAACTTTTAATGTAATTTGGAACTTGAAAATTTAAGACAATCGGAGGTGTTTAGTTATTGAAATTAAGTACGCGATTCTTGTAGCAATTATTGCAATAATCATCGGTTACTATATAAGAAAGTTTATAGGCGAGGGTAAAATAAATAATGCTGAAGAGTTAGCAAAAAAGACAATTGAAGAATCAAAACGAGATGGTGAAACACTTAAAAAAGAATTACTACTTGAAGCAAAAGAGGAGATTCATCAATCAAGACGAGAAGCAGAAAGAGAAAATAGGGAAAGAAGAAATGAAATTCAAAAGCTTGAAAGAAGAATATTAACAAAAGAAGAAGCTATTGATAGAAAATATGATTCTATAGAAAAAAAAGAAGAATTAATTTCAAAAAAGAACAAATTACTAGAAGAAAGAGAAGCAACTATCGAAGAATTATATGTTAAACAAACACAGGAGCTAGAACGACTATCTGGGATTACCACAGAAGAAGCAAAAGAAATGCTTTTAAATGAGGTAGAAAAGGAAATTTCTCATGAAATTGCCTTAAAGGTCAAAGAAATGGAATTGGAAGCCAGAGAGGAAGCTGATAAGAAAGCTAGGGAGATTATTTCTACAGCTATTCAACGATATGCAGCAGACCATGTTGCAGAATCTACGGTCACTGTTGTTACCCTTCCCAATGATGAAATGAAGGGAAGAATAATTGGCAGAGAGGGTAGAAATATAAGGGCCTTAGAAACCCTAACTGGTGTAGATTTAATTATAGATGATACACCTGAAGCTGTAGTATTATCAGGGTTTGACCCAATTCGAAGAGAAGTTGCAAGAATTTCATTGGAAAAATTAATTGTTGATGGAAGAATACATCCTGCTAGAATAGAAGAAATGGTTGAAAAAACAAAAAAAGAAGTCGAAAATAATATTAAGGAAGAAGGAGAACAGGCTGCATTCGATACTGGAATACATGGACTTCATCCTGAAATAATAAAACTTTTAGGCCGATTAAAATACAGAACATCTTATGGACAAAATGTTCTAAAACATTCTATAGAGGTGGCTCATTTAGCTGGTATTATGGCTGCTGAACTTGGGGCAGATATAAAAATTGCAAAAAGAGCTGGCTTATTACATGATTTAGGTAAAGCGGTTGATCATGAAGTAGAAGGCCCTCATGTTGATATAGGTGTTGATCTGGCTAGAAAATATAGGGAATCAAGCGAGGTATTGCATGCTATTGCTGCTCATCATGGCGATATTGAAACTACCACTGTAGAGGCTGTATTAGTACAAGCTGCAGATGCAATATCAGCTGCTAGACCTGGTGCTAGAAGGGAAACTTTAGAAACCTATATACGTAGGTTAGAAAAATTAGAAGAAATAGCAAATGGTATTGAAGGAGTAGAAAAGTCATTTGCCATTCAGGCCGGAAGAGAAATCAGAATTATGGTAAAGCCTGAGGTTATAGATGAAGCTCACACCATTCAAACTGCCAGGGAAATAGTCAAAAAAATAGAATCCGAACTTGACTATCCAGGTCAAATTAAGGTAAATGTTATAAGAGAAACAAGATCTATTGAATATGCAAAATAATTAATTAGAATATAATAATATATTGTAATATATTAACAAGTATAAGGGGGCTATTAAGTGGATATTTTAAAAGTATCAGCGAAGTCAAGTCCAAACTCAGTTGCAGGCGCGCTAGCAGGTGTATTGCGTGAAAAAGGAAGCGCAGAATTACAAGCAATTGGTGCTGGAGCATTAAACCAAGCAATTAAAGCTGTAGCCATAGCCAGAGGATTTGTGGCACCTAGTGGGATGGATCTTGTTTGTATTCCCGCTTTTACTGATATTCAAATAGATGGTGAAGAAAGAACTGCCATTAAATTAATTATTGAACCTAGATAAACATTAATAAACCTGCCTTTAAGGCAGGTTTACTTTTTGGAGGTGTTTTATGAAGTTCGACTTACACACACATACAAAGTACTCAGATGGAATCTTTACCCCAAAACACTTAATTGATCTCTCTCTTAGACTAAACCTTGATGGTATATCTATTACAGATCATGATAATATTGATGGTTTGGAAGAGGCAATTAAGTATGCAAATTCTATACCTGATTTTAAACTTATACCAGGCATAGAATTCTCATCTATTTACAAGGATGAGGAAATCCATTTGCTAGGTTATTTTATTGATTACAAATCTAAGATTTTAATAGATTATGTTAACCATTTAAAAGATATAAGATTTAAAAGAGCTATGGAAATGGTAGAAAAATTAAATAACTTAGATTTAAAAATCAATTTTGAGGACATTCAAAAAAATAATAAACATCTAATAAGCAGAACACATATAGCTAAGGAAATGGTTAGACTAAACTATGTTAATAACGTTAAGGATGCTTTTGACAGATATTTAAAACTGGGCATGCCAGCCTATGTAGCTAAAAAAGGTTTAAGTACACTTGACACAATAAAACTAATAAAAGATCTTGGGGGAATACCTGTCTTAGCACATCCTGGGCTTTTACATGATGAGAATACTATTGATGATTGCAAAGACTTAGGAGTCCTAGGAATTGAATGTATACATTCAAAGCATAGCAAAGCAGAAACTGAAGGCTATATTAATTATGCAAAAAATAATAACTTAATTATTACAGGTGGATCTGATTGCCATGGTGAATTAATTCAGGGTGAATTGTTATTAGGAAAATATACCTGTAGTATTGAAAAGGGGGATTTGCTTTATGACTATTTATAAAGGAGAAAGGCAAAGACAATTTCCTAGTACAATAAGCACTACAAACTTTGTAAAACTTTATATACTACATTTATTAATGGAGGATACATATTACGGAAATAGGATTAAGGATGAAATTTCAGCAAGGTTAAAAAACAAATGGAGTCCTAGTCCTGGTATGATTTATCCCTTGTTAAGAGATTTAGAAAAAGAAGGATTTATTGAAGGATGGTGGAGTGAACCCCTGAGAAGATCTATAAGAAGATATAAGATAACTGATAAAGGAATTAAGCATTATAATTTAATAAAGCTAAACTATAAAGACTCATTTAATGATTCCCTACAGATAATTAAATTAACATTAGATGATATTTACAATATAAAGGAATAAATTTGATTTATTTTGTTCTTTATTGAATACAAATATATTTGGCCTATTTAAACGCGATTTAAGAGTTTTAGTTTACGTTGTTCATGCTATTGCACTTATTGGTAGTTATTTTTAATCTGAGTATGATATAATGCCTTAGGTTAGTAAAATGGTTTGTTTGGCAATTCATCAATGCCTTTATCCATATTTTTAGAAAATTTAAATGGAAGGCCCTTAGGAAAGAAGAGTTTAAAGAAAACTTATGCTTCATGTCACAAAAGTATCCTTTTGTGACATGAAATTAAGGTTCTTACATCATATAACATTCATTTAACTATAAAATTCTATATAAATTAAAATAGACCAAAATTATTTTGGTCTATTTTTCAATTAAGGGGATTTTTATAACTTCACCAGGAAAAATAAAAGATGTTTCTAAATGATTCAGTTCCTTGATGTCATACACCATTTTCCTAACATCATATTTTTTTGGCATATATTCCAATGCAATATTCCAAAGTGTATCTCCATCTATTATATAATGTTCAAAATACCTATCATTTAAAATTCTACCCTCAGCCTTTAAAGAGTTTAATAATATAAAGTACAATAAAAATAATAAGGAAAAAGTAAAAACAATAAAAGTAGTAAATCTTTTTTTATTAACAACTCTATATTTTTTCATTAAATCACCCCGCACACTTGTTCAGAACTCCTGTTCTGTTAATTAGATTATATATAAACATCCGTTCTTTGTCAATAGCTTTTGGGAAAATACAGAACTCTTGTTTGCTTTATTTTTTTACATATGTTATAATTACACTAATATTGGAGGTGTTCAAAATGTATGACGATTTATCACAAAAGCAAATTGAGGTCTTACTTTATATTAAAAGCGAAATACAAAGACAAGGATATCCTCCTGCAGTTAGGGAGATATGTAAAGGAGTCGGAATAAAGTCTACTTCTACTGTTCATAGTTATTTAGAAAGACTTGAGACAAAAGGCTATATTAGGAAGGATCCAACTAAACCTAGGGCTATTGAAATATTAGATAGGAATGATGACTTCTTATTAACAAAAAAGAAAACAGTCGATGTACCCATAGTCGGTAAGGTAACAGCAGGTGAACCAATTTTGGCTGTTGAAAATATAGAAGATACCTATCCTATTCCTATTGAAATTATTGAAGGTTATGATGTCTTTATGCTAAAGGTTCAGGGGGAAAGTATGATAGAGGCTGGAATTTTAGATGGTGACTTAGTTCTAGTAAAAGAGCAGAAATATGCTAACAACGGAGATATTGTAGTTGCATTATTAGAGGATGATGCAACTATTAAGCGTTTCTATAAGGAAGCAAATTATATTCGTTTACAACCAGAAAACCAATTCATGGAAGCTATTTACACCAGGGATGTAAGTATTTTAGGAAAGGTCATAGGCCTGTATAGGGTAATTTAAAATATTTATCCTACATAATCTTTTAAAAAATAAAAACCTTTATTTCAAGGTTTTTATTTTAATTCTATTAAGTTTTTCCTGTATAAATTATCCAATGACCTATAAACACCTAGTTTGCAATGCTCATAGGTTAAGCCCCCCTGATAATAGGCATAATATGGTTCTCTCATAGGTCCATCAGCACTTAACTCTATAGAGGATCCATCTATAAATCCACCTGCAGCCATAATTACCTTGTCCTCATATCCTGGCATTTCCCATGCTTCCGGTTTTACAAATGAGTCCACCGCTGAGGCACTTTGTATTCCTATACAAAACTCCCTTACCCTTTCCGGGCTTAAAAATTCTATACCTTGAATTATATCGCTTCTCTTATCATCAATTTCTGGTACAATATTAAAACCCAAACTTTTATAAACAATACCTACTAATAATGCACCTTTAACAGCCTCACTTACAATATGAGGTGCTAAAAAAAGCCCTTGAAGGGTTGTTCTTGTGGTTCCAAAGCTTAGGCCACAATCCTTTCCCAAGCCCGGTGCAGTATTTCTATTGGCAATTTGACTTATCAAATTTTCCTTACCCACTATATAACCACCAGAAAGGGCTAGACCCCCACCAGGGTTTTTTATTAAGGAACCAACCATAACATCAACACCAAGGTCACTAGGTTCAATTATATCTAAAAACTCACCGTAACAATTATCCACCATTATGATAATTTCTTTATTTAATTGCTTGATATATAATACTGCGTCTCCTATTTCCTCCACAGTAAGGGCCCTTCTATTACTATAGCCAGTAGACCTCTGAATCATTATAACTTTAGTATCCTTAGTAAGTATGGTTTTTACTTTATGAATATCAATCTGATTGTCCCTTAATGGAACTTCTTTATATTTAACCCCATAATCCATTAGGCTTCCCTGACTATTGCCCTTGCTTCCTATGACCTCCTGAAGTGTATCATAGGGGGCACCAGTTATAGATACTAGTTCATCCCCTGGACGCAAGAGACCTGAAAGGGTTAAATGTAAGGCATGGGTTCCTGATGCTATAGTAGGTCTTACTAGGGCATCTTCCGTATTAAAAACCCTAGCATAGATCTCCTCCACCTTATCCCTTCCTACATCTCCGTAGCCATAGCCAGTTGTCCAATTAAAATCTGTTGAACTTAATCTACTTTCCTGCATTGCATTTATTATTTTATATTGGTTGTACTCTTTTATCTTATCTAATTGATAAAATTTATCTACTATTTTTTTTTCCTGATGTTTTACATAGTTTATCACTTTTTTACTTATATCAAAGTTTTTTATTAGTGTTTCTTCAATTTTATTATCAATCATATATATTTAATTCACCCTTTATAAGAATTATCCTTTTTATCATCATATTATAGATTACTAGTATAGTATAAAATTAATAGATTCAGTCAGATATTTTACTAAATCATTATAAGTCTTAAAATTATCAATATCCACCCAATTAAATCTTTTATCCCGCCTAAACCAGGTTAATTGTCTTTTAGCATAGTTTCTACTGGCTTTTTTTATTATTTCCACGGAGTCATCAAGGCTTATATTTCCTTTTAAATACAAGATTATCTCCTTATATCCTATACCTTGTAGGGAAATTAAATTTGGATCATATCCTCTTTCTAATAGAGATTTTACCTCCTCTACTAGTCCTTCTTCTATCATCCTGTCTACCCTTAGGTTTATCCTCTCATATAGTCTACTTCTATCCATAGTCAAACAGTACATGCATAAATTGTAGTCCTTTGATTCTTTTCTGAAGTTTTTATTATACTGAGACATAGTTTTTCCTGTCAACTCATATATCTCTAGGGCCCTTATAATCCTCTTTAAGTCACCTATAGAAATCTTTTCTGCACTAGTTTTATCTATAGCATAAAGGGTTTTATGTAGATAGTCATTTCCCTTCTCTTCTGCAACTTTCTCATAATGATTGCGTAGCTCTTGATTTGGTGGAACTGAAGCAAACTGCAAATCATAAACCAAAGAGTTTATGTATAATCCAGTACCTCCGACTACTATAGGCAACTTGCTTTTTTTATGTACTTTTAAAATATTTTCCTTGGCTAAGTCCCTATAGTTGGATACTGTAAACTCTTTATCAGGTTCCACAATATCTATCATATAATGGGGTATGTCCTCCATTTCAGTTTCTTTTATCTTTGCTGTCCCTATATCCATATACTTGTATATCTGCATAGAATCAGCAGAAATTATTTCTCCCCTATAAAGTTTTGCCAAATCTATTGATAGGTTAGTTTTTCCAACACCTGTAGGCCCGGTAATAACTAATAAGTTTTTTTTCATTTTATCATCCTTAAATAATCCTTAAAAATTGTTTTTCTATATCTCTTTTTGTTAATTCAATAACTGTTGGTCGACCATGGGGACATGTATAAGGAGTTTCACAAGACATTAAATCCTTGAATAAAGCCTTAATTTCAATATTACTAATTTGATCTCCACCCTTAATAGCACTAGTACAGGCTATCTTCATTATCTTTTCTAATTTAGTTTCATAACTACTTCTAATATTTTCATTTAGAGAATCAAAAATGTCCATAAATAGGCTTCTAAGTTTGGGTTCTCCAAACAAGAGAGGTACACTTCTAATAGCTATGCTGTTTAAGCCAAATTCTT
>CAZFIO010000095.1:0-8451 GCA_964519585.1 uncultured Tissierellaceae bacterium | reverse complement strand
GGGCCAGCTGTTTGACCGCCATTGTCTGGCTCCTTAGGTTTGTCGCCACCACAACCGGTAGCTAAAACGCCTATTGCCATTACAATAACTAAAAGTAATGCAATTTTCTTCATTTTTTCTCCCCCTTAAATTATTTATATTACACTGTTATAAACAAGTATTTGCAAATTTATAACATGAGTAAGCATCTTATATTTATTTAACCCTATCAAGATGGTGACAGGCTGCAAAGTGCCCACTTGATACTTCTTTGAATTCTGGCTCTACTTCCTTGCATAAATCATCTGCATAAGGGCACCTGGTACGGAACCTACATCCACTTGGTGGGTTTAAGGGACTAGGTACATCCCCCTTCAAAACTATCCTACTGCTATCCTTTCCAGAAGCTGGGTCTGGTATAGGTATAGCTGAAATTAAAGACCTTGTATAAGGATGGACACTGTTGAAAACAAGATCATAGCTATCTGCTAGTTCAACAAGTTTTCCCAAGTACATAACCCCTATACGATCACTTATATGCTTTACAACAGAAATATCATGGGCTATGAAAAGATAGGTAAGCCCCATTTCATCTTGAAGCTCTTCGAACATATTTACAATTTGAGCCTGAATAGATACATCCAAAGCTGAAACTGGTTCGTCACAAACTATAAATTCTGGTTCAGTGGCCAGGGCCCTAGCTATACCAATTCTCTGTCTTTGGCCCCCTGAGAATTCATGAGGGTACCTGTTTGCATGCTCACTGTTTAGGCCTACACGGTTTAGCATTTCAATAATCCTATTTGATCTATCTTTTTTCGATCTTGCCAACTTATGAATATCTATAGCTTCTCCAACAATATCCCCTACAGTCATCCTAGGATTTAGTGATGCATAGGGGTCCTGGAAGACTATCTGCATCTTCCTCCTATAGGGCATCATATCAACATGGGTTATATCTACCCCATTATAAATTATTCTACCAGCAGTTGGTTCATAAAGTCTTAATATAGATCTTCCAGCTGTAGTCTTGCCACAACCAGATTCACCAACTATACCCAATGTTTCCCCTTTATTTATATGAAAGGAAATATCATCCACTGCCTTAACATAATTAGTTTTAAAGAGTCCTTCCCTTACAGGGAAGTATTGTTTCAAACCTTGAACTTCTATTAAAGGACCTTCCATTATGCTTCACCTCCCAATCTTGCCTGAAATTCTTCTTTTTGCAAAAGCCAACAGGCAGATTCATGGGTGTCAGAAATCTTTGTATATTCTGGCATCTCCCTAAGGCATATTTTCATACACTTGTCACACCTTGGAGCAAAAGGACAACCTGCAGGTGGGTTAAGCATATCTATTGGAGTACCCTTAATAGGTATAAGTTGCTTGTGTTCTGTATCAGTTAGTTTTGGTATGCTTCTTATTAAACCTTTTGTATATTCATGTTGTGGATTATGAAAGATTTCGTAATTTGTTCCTGATTCCACAATCTTTCCACCATACATAACCACAATCTTTTCACACATATTTGCAACTACACCCAGGTCATGGGTAATCATAATGATGGACATTTTGATTTTTTCTTTTAATTCCATCATAAGCTCAATTATTTGGGCCTGTATGGTAACATCCAGGGCTGTAGTAGGTTCATCAGCTATGAGAAGTTTAGGCTCACAGGCTAGGGCTATGGCTATCATTACCCTTTGCCTCATACCTCCAGATAGTTCATGGGGGTATTGCCTCAGCCTTTTTTCTGGTTCATTGATCCCTACCAGGGTCAATAACTCTGCTGAACGCTTTCTTGCTTCAGCCTTGTTCATATCAGTATGGAGTAGTAGAACCTCCATAATCTGATTGCCTATGGTATAAACTGGGTTAAGTGAAGTCATAGGGTCTTGGAAGATTATACTTACATCCTTACCCCTCATGTCTCTTAATTCCTTTTCAGACATTTCATTTATCATACGACCATTGAATTCAATGGACCCATCAATTATTTTACCGGGAAAGGGCACTAAACCCATAATTGAATAGGCAGTTACTGATTTACCACTACCACTTTCCCCAACTATCCCTAGTATATCTCCTTCCTCCATGCGAATATTTACATCATTGAGAGCTTTTACCTCTCCCGCAGGAGTAAAGAAGGAAAGTTTAAGATTTTTTATATCTAAAAGAGTATTATTCATTTTTTCCTCCTAATTCTTCAATCTTGGGTCAAAAGCATCCCTAAGACCATCGCCCAAAAGGTTGAAGGATAAGATGATAAGGCTTATGGTAATAGCTGGTGCTAATAGTCTATGTGGATAGGACCTTATTCCACCTATGGCTTGGGCTGCTAAAGAACCCAAACTTGGCATTGGCGCATTTACTCCTAGTCCTAAAAAACTTAAAAAACTTTCAGTAAATATAGCTGACGGAATTTGAAGTGTTGTGGTAACTATCAAAGTTCCTATAGAGTTTGTTAAAAGATGCTTGGAAATAATCCTAGAGTGAGAAGCACCTAGGGCCCTAGCCGCAGTAACAAACTCCTGCTCCTTAAGACTTAAAATTTGACCCCTTACAATTCTAGCCATCCCTACCCAGTAGAGCAAGGAAAAAACTATAAAAATACTAATAAGCCCAACCCCTATTACATTTATCCAGGCAAAGGCTGGGGACTTCTCAGCCAATTCTTTAAGGGGGTGCTTAAAGGTAACCATAAATAAGATAATTATAAGAATATCAGGCACAGTGTAGATTACATCTACAAGCCTCATCATAATCATATCAACCTTGCCACCAAAGTATCCCGAAATGGCTCCATATATAGAACCAACTACTAAGATTATTCCACTGGCAATGATACCTACTAGTAGGGAAATCTTACTTCCCATCATAACCCTTACAGCAGTGTCCCTACCAAGGCTATCAGTTCCTAGTATATGGGGAAAAACCTTCTCCCCGGCTTCTATCCTAGCTAGTTCTTCTGCCGAATACTCCATAATATATAGGTTTTCACTGCCACGAACCTGTTCTTCATAGGAGTAGGGGTAGAACTTTGGAACTACAAATGAAAAAAACATAATTATTATAATAACAGAAAGGGAAACCATGGCTAGTTTGTTTTTTACTAGTCGTTGAAATCCACCCTTCCAAAAACTTACACTTTCACGCATTACCTCTACACTTTGTTTTTCACTTTCATCTGCTGGTAAAAAGTCAGACACATCCAAGTGAAAACTCAAAGGATTGCCTTTTTCAAGCATGATTCTGCCTCCTTATTTCAATTTAATTCTAGGGTCTACAATATGGTAAACTATATCAACAACCACATTCATTGTTATAACTAAAAAGGCCAAAAATATTGTGGTCCCCATAATTAAAGGATAATCTCTACCAATGATGGAACTTATAAATTGACTTCCTAAACCTGGTATGGTAAATATCTTTTCTACAACAAAACTACCTGTTAAAATATATGCCAAGAGAGGTCCTAAGTATGTGATTACTGGTAAAATTGCATTTCTAAGGGCATGCTTAAAGAGGGATATAGTTTGAGAAAGTCCCTTGGCCTTGGCAGTCCTCATATAGTCTTGTCCCAAAACATCCAACATACTTGAACGGGTAAGCCTTGATATATAGGCTGTAGGATAAAAGGCTAAGGAAGTAACTGGCAATATATAGTGCTTAGCAGATTTTAAACCCAAGGTCGGTAGAATTTCTAAAACCACCCCAAAATAATACATAAGGACCGTAGCAACAACAAAGCCGGGCACTGCTATACCAAAGGTTGCTATAGTTATAATCAGGTTATCCAGAAACTTGCCCCGGTTTAGAGCAGCAATTGAACCCATAATAAGTCCTAGAGTAACAGCAAGCAAAACTGCTATGCCCCCCATCTTTGCTGAAACTGGAAAACCTTCCTTTATAATATCATTTACAGTCCTGCCCCTGAGTTTCATGGACAGACCTAAGTCACCCTTAGCTAGACCCTTCATATAATTTAAATACTGGACTGAAACAGGTTTATCTAGTCCATACTTTTTTTCCAAGGCTGCTAGTGTTTGTGGTGAAGGTGATTTTTCAGCTAAAAATGGTCCACCAGGTACTAAAAACATTAGAAAAAAAGTTATTGTTGATACTAAAAGAAGAGTTGCTATAGCAGCAGCAATTCTTTTTACAAAATAAGCAAACATACAAAAATCCCCTTTCCGGCAGATATAAATAATTAATTTAAATATGTCCTTAAAATTAATTAACTATATATAAAAAATATGACTTTTAATAAATCTATAATTATTCTATTATTAAACATATTCTTAAAAATGTCAATATGTACTTTAGCATAGATACTGTTAAGTTACTGTCATAACTAGATGTATCATCCATATCACCCAGTTAATGCCAGGTTACACTGCTAAAGTCTTCCTTTAAAAATATAGACAGTAGCTTTATGGCTTGCAAATAATATGGTCACTTTATAGGGAATCCTTATCTAGTAATTAATCTTAAGCCCTCTTATCTTAAGTGACTCACTCCATAAAAACTTACTGTAGGCAATACTTAACCCTTCTTCTACTATATTTACACTTTTAGGGATGTATAGATTTATACCTTCAACCATCTGGTGGTTGTAGACTGAAGTATCCTTTGGTTCTCCCATCACAACTGATGGTTCATAGACCGTGCATCAGCCACCACGCCTAATTATTTTAATGGTAATAGAATTAGATTTTGACTTCCCCTTAATGAGGTTTTTAGCACTATCGTCAATAGAAATCTTAATTTTACACACCCCCTAAGGATACAGATTTATAGGATTACAATTTACTTATATTAAAATATATTAATATATTCATTATACCAAATACGTAGGGTTTTACAAGACAAGAGGGATGGAATTCTTGGGGAATACTGGAAGTACAAAATAGGAATATATGATGAACTGGAGTTCTAATAGATAGAGGTTTTTTGTAAGTTGATTTGAAGGGATGTTTTAAGGGGTCAGGCTTGAATCTTGGATAGGATGGCTACATATAAGGGGAATTAAACGATAGTCAAACAATAGATAAACAATAGTCTAGCAATAGTCTAGCGATTGTTTTTGGGGTCCGGCTTTGGGGTCGGCGGGCGACCGCAGGTCGCCCCTACAATTTAAACCATGACATGCTCGTAGGGGCTAGCTTTGCTGGCCCGCTGGGTCGCTTTATTCTCCTTATATGCATCAAGGGGCCAGCGAAGCTAGCCCCTAAACATCCACTTACAAGTTTAACCATCCTTCCCCTACTGTTTAATCATTTTTACATTTTCTCATGCTCTCTAACACCTAACCATAACTACAAAACCTTTCCGATAATTATGCCAACTATATTAGTGGCTGAAAAAAATAGCCTTAGCTAAGGAGAAAGATTATTTAATATAGCTAATCTTGCTCATATCAGGTTCATGGGGTTGACCTTCATGTGTCTTGTGGCCTAAAGCTACTGCTAAATTAAGCTGATAACCTGGTGGAAAACCAAGTTTTTGGGCGAATTCTTTTCCTTTCTCTCCTTGAAAGGCATATCTGGCATACCCACATATAAGACTTCCTAGCCCTAATGAAGTAGCTGCTAAAGCAATGTTTTCCGCAACTATACCTAGGTCTATATCTGTATATACATTGGTCTCATCAATTTTCGTGGGGATGAATATTACTGCTCTAGCTCCATAGAAAATCTTACCACCCCTAGCGAACATAGTATTATAACGGTCTTGGTCTGTCTTTTTTAGTTCTTCCATGATAGAAGAATCTATTTCATCTATTAATTCTTGATTACTTACCACCACGATGCGCCATGGCTGACGGTTTACAGCACTAGGAGACTCCACCCCGGCCTTAGCAATAGCCTCAAGATGCTTTTGACTGACAGGTTCATCAGTAAAACTACGACAGGAAAACCTTTTGGAAATAACTTTTAAAACTTCATTCATTTTTTATCCTCCTTTAAAATATTATCTTTGTTATACTATATATAAGACTTTATCTTCAATAATTAAAATTTTATGCCCTTAATTATATTATGTGGGCATTTGCCAGTGTATTATAACAAACTATACTTGAACTTCCTTTCATTTTATCAATCTTTTCAATCATTTACAAATTAAAACAAATAGCCTCCCTAAACTATAGGAAGGCCATTTGTTTCTGGCGGAGAGAGAGGGATTTGAACCCTCGGTGCAGGGATTGCCTGCACAACGGTTTTCGAGACCGCCACTTTCAACCTCTCAGACATCTCTCCATATAAAAGATAGTGAATAATGATAAAACGTTTGTTAACACTTGTCTAACAATATACTAACCATTGTTTTCTAGGCCATACTTTATGGTTGTTATGGGATGGAATATCCCCCAATTCTCCAATATTGACCAAAACACTTTTAAATCTTAAGCTTTTTATTTTTTACTTTCCACTTTTTACCTTTCACTTTTTTACCCTAAGCTTTATGCTTTATGCTTTACACTTTCTATCTTTTCCGCAAATCCCTGAAAAATTCCTTAAGCAAGCTACTGGCCTCTTCCTCCAATACCCCAAACTCCACCTGGGGCCTATGGTTGAATTTTTTGTGGTTCAAAAGGTCTTCTACAGAACCACAGCAGCCCATTTTGGGATCCTTAGTTCCTATAACTACCCTTTCAATCCTAGAGTTTACTATGGCACCTGCACACATGGCACAGGGTTCAAGGGTCACATATAGGCTACAGTCTAAAAGCCTCCAGGCTCCTAGAAACTTACTGGCCTCATTTATAGCTATGATTTCTGCATGGGCCAGCGGATTATTTTTACTCTCCCTTTGATTATATCCCCTGCCTATAATCTTGTCCCCATATACAATAATAGCACCTACAGGTACCTCGTAGATGCTATAAGCCTTCTTTGCCTCAATCAATGCTTCATTCATATAATACTTATCCATAGAATCACCTTGGCGCGCTTACCGCGATTCGAACGCGGGGCCTTTCGCTTAGGAGGCGAACGCTCTATCCTGCTGAGCTATAAGCGCATATTTTACCTTTATATAGTATAATAATTAGGGACAATTGTCAAATGTAAAAGTTGACCACCTTCAAAAATGCATTGGGGACGGTCCCTGGCGCATTTTTGACTTTTTATTTTGCAAAAATTAGAAGAATAATGTGTAAATTTACTCCCTATGGGTATAATAAAAACAAGTAAATAAGTGGAAATCTTATTTCCCTATTGATAAAGGAGTGTTTTAATGAACAATATAAAATTAGCAGTTATATATTACAGTAAAGGTGGTACTAACTACCAACTAGCTAAATGGGCTGAAGAAGGTGGAAAAAAGGCTGGAGCTGAGGTCAGGGTTTTAAGGGTAGAAGAACTAGCTTCCCAAGATATAATTGATAGTGATCCAGCATGGAAAACTTTTGTGGACTCCACAAAGGATGTTCCCCTAGCCAGCCTAGATGATTTAGAGTGGGCAGATGCTATCATCTTTAGTGTCCCCACTAGGTATGGTGTTATGGCCTCCCAGATGAAGCAGTTTCTTGATTCCACAGGTGGGCTTTGGGCACAAGGGAAAACAGTCAACAAGATTGTAAGTGCCATGTCTTCTGCACAGAATCCTCATGGTGGCCAAGAAGCTACCATTTTATCCCTATATACAAGTATGTATCATTGGGGGGCTATAGTAGCAAGCCCTGGCTATACGGACCCTGCTATTTTCAAGGCAGGTGGAAATCCTTACGGTACTAGTGTAACCGTGGGTCAAGATGGCCAAATGATAGAGGATGTAAAGGATGCAGTTATCCACCAAGCCAAACGTACTGTCCAGGTTGCTGGATGGGTGAAAAATGGAATGAACGAATAAAAAGACAAAAATGCGTTGGGGACCGTCCCTGGCGCATTTTTGATTTAGCCTAGTAAATGTAATGAAAGTTCCTTTGATAAGTCTTTTAATACCTCTATGCCTACTATACTATTACCCCTCTCATTTAAAGCAGGGCTGTAAACACCTATTCCCATGGTATTTGGGACAAGAGCCATAATTCCCCCACCTACCCCACTCTTTGACGGTAGACCCACATCTAAGAAGTACTTGCCTGATTCATTGTACATTCCAAATATAGTCATAGCAGCTTGGATTGTTTTTGCTAGGGCTTTAGGAAAAATTTCCTCATTAGTTTCAGGGTTTACCCCCTTATTGGCTATAATTAATCCCATATGGGCCAGGTCCCTAGCACTTACTTCTATGGAACATTGTTTAAAATATAGGTCCAAAATCTCATCAAGATCTCCTTGAATTTTCCCCATGGACTTTAATAAATATGCTATGGACTTATTCTTGTTCCCTGTTTCTTTTTCTGATAGGAAGACTTTATGATTGATGCCTATATTCTCATTTCCACATAATTTTCTTGTGAAAGACAGCAAAAATGCATTGGGGACGGTCCCTGGCGCATTTTTGACTTTTTATTTTGCAAAA
>CAZFIO010000094.1:0-8552 GCA_964519585.1 uncultured Tissierellaceae bacterium | reverse complement strand
CAGTGGTAACCATACATAGCCCACCTGGACCAATATTCTTGATAAGTATATTAGTTGAACCTGTATTAACCTTCTAGCCCCCTATTTCCAAGATTGTCATTACACCCTCTAAATGATTTAAAAACTCAACCCGGAAAAACCTTCGTTTTTCCACAAACTCGGTATCTGTAGTTTGTCTTATAGGCCTTATCACCTTTTTGGACAAGACTCTTTCAAACTGCTTCACAGATAAGGCCTTACTAAATACATAGCCTTGGCCTAGGCGACAATTCATCCCTCTTAAGTAGGATAGTTGCTTCCAGTTTTCAATCCCTTTGATTACTAGCTTCAAATCTAAATCTATAGCTAAGTTTACTAAGGCCCTGAGGATTTTACTTCCATTGATATTATCTGGAATTTCCTTTATAAAAGACTTATCCAATTTCAACATATCTACATTAAATGAATCTAGGTAATTAAGGGACGAAATCCCCATTCCAAAATCATCTACAGCAATCTTAATCCCTAGATTCTGTAGGGTCTTTATATTCTCTACAGTACTTAGGTCCCCATGCATTAGTATAGCTTCAGTAAGTTCTATTACTAAAAAACTAGGGTCTAGTCTAAATTCATTAATTATCTCTGTAATATTTTCAATAAAATCCTTCTCAAAAAATTGAATTGATGAGTAGTTTATATGGATATTAATTTTAGAGAATCCTCTTTTTAACCACTGGCTATAGTTCTTACAAACATCTCTTAGTATCCATTTGCCTATATCTACAATCAGGCCAGAATCTTCTGCCAGGTCTATAAACTCATTTGCATTAAGAATTCCCCAAGTTGGGTGGGACCACCTGATAAAGGCTTCCGCCGCAAGTATGGTTCCATTTTTTATATTTACTATAGGCTGAAAGTGACATTCTAACTGATTTCTTTCAATGGCCTTGTAGAGATCATTCCTTAACTCAAAATGTTTAAAGCTGGAAATATCCCCACCAGATGAATAAAATTTATAATTATTTTTGCCTTCACTCTTCGCATAATACAGGGCCTTGCTGGCATTTCTCTCTAAGCTAAAGGCATCAGAACCATCATCAGGAAAAACCCCAACACCTATACTTACAGAGATATAGGCTTCATATTTATCCACCACAAAGGGCTCATTAAATAATTCCAATATCCTCTCAACTAGTTCTGTGCAGTTTTCAATATCTACAAAATCTGTAACAATAATTGAAAACTGATCTCCATAGTACCTAGATACAAAACCCCTTTCTTGAACAAGTTCTGTTATCCTATGTCCAATCTCAGAAATTAATTGGTCTCCACATATATAGCCCAGGGTGTTATTTATATACTTAAAATCATATATATCTATTATCATTAGAGCAAAGTTGGACCGTTCCCTACGGCCCTCCACACATGCTTCCTTAAGTCTACTTTGGAAAAGAATATGATTTGGTAGTGATGTAGTTTTATCATGTGTAGAGATATAATCCAAGCTTTGTTCTAATTGAACTTTCCTAGTTATATTTCTAAACACAATAACTATTCCACCTATAGAGGGTTCTTTTAGATAGTTCATCATGCGAATTTCAAAATAAGTAATATTATTCGAGTCATCATTTTTGCTTGTATTTTTTATGGTTGATTTATCTGGACTTCTTATAACTGTTTTAAGCATGTCCTGGATAGTAGTTGAATCCTCTATACAGCAAAAATCAAACAGATTTTTCCCATACATATCTTTTGATTGTACACCAAAAAAACTTTCCCCACCTTCAGTTGCAAAACTTACTATTCCCTTTGCATCAATAATCACAAATAAATCATTGGAATCCTGTACTAAATACCTATCTTCTAAATTAATTCCTAAGTTTTCTACAAGTCTCCCTCCTAGAGCATTTTCTATTATCTCTTCCTGATTGTTTCCAAACATGCCCATAAATCTTCTCACAAAATACCTCCCCTTGAAGTAAATTTAATAAGAATTTCAAAAACATCTTTTTACTAGAAATCCGATCAATAACATAATAAGATTATATCATATAATACCATTAAATAATTTATATAATAGCTATAAAAAATAAGTTTTTCTATATGATTAAACAGATTATAACTGTTTTTTATAAATTCCCCAAGTTTTAGGGCATTTCCTTGAGTCACTAGTTAAATTTCATATTCCTGTAAGTATTGAAATTAAGAAGCTTATGCCGGTTATTAATATTCCTTTTGGAGAATGGCTATTTCATCAAATTTGCAATGGTTGGAAAAGTATGTTATAATATTTTGGTAGTAAAAATTTAATATGAATTGCATGCTTAATTCTTTTTAAGAAGCGGGGGAACCACTTTTGGGGTGAATCCTTTGGAAGAGCTAGACCCTTTGCTCTAACCCGACAGCTAACCTCGTAGGCATTTAAAGGGAGTCATTTTTGTGCTAATTATGTTTTGACTATGGTGCTCCATAGTTTTTTTGTTTTCTTTTTTAGTATCAATTTGATTTCTCCTTTTAATATGGTGATTTTACGGTTGCTAAGCATTCATTAAGTAAAGGCAAAATATTATAAGGAAGGTGTTTTAATTGAAAAAATTTGTAAGTTATTTGATCCTGTTTTCTTTGCTTGCCCTAGTATTGGCTGGGTGTGCTGGTGGAGGAGACAATAGTGAAGGTAGTAAGGGCGAAATAGTATTTGCAGATGCCCAATGGGAAAGTAACAAGTTCCACAATGCAGTTGCAGGTTTAATAGCAGAAAAGGTATGGGGTTATAGCTGGACCGAAGTACCTGGGTCCACTGCAGTGATGCATGAAGGTCTTTTAATAGGTGAAGTTGATATCCATATGGAAGAGTGGACTGACAATATTCCCCAATATCAACCCGATGTAGATGCAGGTAAATTGCAAGAGTTAGGCATAAACTTTGATGACAATTTTCAAGGTCTATATGTACCAAGATATGTAATCGAAGGAGATGCAGAAAGAGGAATTGAAGCTTCAGCTCCTGATTTAAAGACTGTAAAAGATTTAGATAGATATGCTGAACTATTCCCTGATGATGAAGTAAAGGGTAAGGGCAGGATTTATGGTGCCATACCAGGCTGGGAAGTTGATACCATACTGGGTAAGAAGGTTGAATTCTTAGGTCTAGATGAAAAGTATGAATACTTTAGCCCTGGTTCTGATGCAGCTCTTCAATCAGTTATTATCTCAGCCTATGATAGAGGTGAACCTATAGTAGCCTACTACTGGGAACCTACCTGGTTACTTGGTATGTATGATATGGTACTTTTAGAAGATGAGCCTTATATAGATGATGAATCATTTAAGGAAGGTAAAACTGAGTTACCGGCTATGAATGTAACCATAGCTGTAAGTAATAAATTCTATGAAAATGAAGATAATAAAGAAATGGTAGAATTCTTGAGTAAATATAAAACCTCATCAGCCCTGACATCAGAAGGTCTTGCTTACATGCAAGAAAATGATGCTAGCTATGAAGAAACAGCAGAGTGGTTCTTAAGTCAGCATGAAGAACTAATTAAAGAGTGGTTAAATGAAGCTGATGCTGAAAAATTAATAGAAGTTTTAAATAAATAGGAGGAAGTATTATGGATTGGTTATATAAATTCCCCTTTGAAATAAAAATTAATCTCAAGGCTATAGATGATTCAATTCGTGCCTTTAGTGTAAAACATGATGCTTTTTTTGGTTTCTTTAGAAGTCTTCTACAAAACTTTGTAAATGGAATTCAAACCTTTTTAAACTATATTCCCTGGTTTGTATTACTGATACTTGTATTCCTAGCAACCTGGAAACTTTTAGGCAAGGCTAGTAAGGGACTAGTATATGCAGGTCTAATGTTTCTTATAGGTGCTGTAGGATATTGGGATATGATGTATGAGACCCTATCTATGATTATAGCTTCTGTGATTATATCATTGATACTAGGCTTCCCTATAGGGATCCTAGTATCAGCCAGTGATAAGGCTGATGATATAATTCGGCCTATACTTGATACCATGCAGACTATGCCAGTATTTGTTTACCTGATACCAGCTTTACTTTTCTTTGGTTTAGGTAAGGCCCCAGGAGTTATAGCTACTACCATATATGCTATAGTTCCAATGATAAGGTTAACTAACCATGGTATAAGACAGATTGATAGGGAAATAGTAGAAGCTTCTTTATCCTTTGGTTCTACCTGGCTTCAGTCACTTGTTAAGGTGCAGATTCCCCAAGCCCTGCCAACTATTATGGCAGGAGTAAACCAAACTCTTATGATGGCCATATCAATGGTGGTAACCACATCCATGATAGGTGTACGTGGTCTAGGTTTGGAAGTATTAAATGGGGTAAACAAGATAGAAATGGCTAGGGGTCTTTTATCAGGTACAGCTGTAGTAATCATAGCAGTAATCCTTGATAGGTTGACCCAAGGATTGGTTAGCCGAAGCGAGGTGACATCAGATGAGTAAAGCTATATTAAGCGTAAAAAACTTATCAAAATTATACGGTTCAGAACGTTCTAGAGCAGTAAAGATGAAAAAATCTGGTGCTCATAAGGATGATATTTATAAAAAAACTAAGGTTACACTAGCCCTGTGGGATACAAGTTTTGAAGTCTATGAGGGTGAAACCTTTGTGGTAATTGGCTTATCAGGTTCTGGTAAGTCCACCCTAGTCAGATGCTTCAATAGGTTAAATAAACCTACATCAGGTCAGGTTTTTTATAGAGACCAGGACATAGGTAAATTTGATAAAAATCAATTAAATGATTTCAGGAGAAATAAGATTTCCATGGTCTTTCAACAATTTGGTCTTATGTCCCATAGGTCAGTACTTGGAAATGTAGAATATGGCTTGGAAGTAAAGGGAATATCAAAAGAAGAAAGGCATAAAAAAGCTTTAGAGATGATAGCCATGGTAGGCCTTGAGGGCTATGAAGACCAACCAATATCAAGTCTATCAGGTGGTATGAAACAAAGGGTAGGTATAGCCAGAGCCTTGGCCAATGACCCAGAAATTCTCCTTATGGATGAGCCCTTCTCAGCCCTTGACCCCTTAGTAAGAAAAGATATGCAGTTTGAACTTCTTACTATTCAAAAGAAACTTAATAAGACTATAGTTTTTATAACTCATGATATAAATGAAGCCTTTAAAATTGGAGACAGGGTAGCAATTATGAAGGATGGGGAAGTTATACAAATAGCCACTCCAGAAGAAATGAGTGAAAACCCTGCAACAGATTATGTAAAACAATTCATAGACAGTGCGGATAAGTCACAAGTAATCCATGTGAAAAATGTGATGATTACTCCAAACAGTATCGTTCGTAGAAGAGATAAACTAAGCTTTGCTATAACTACCATGAGAAATAACGGAGTATCCAGTGCCTATGTAGTAGGGGAAAAAATGAAACTACACGGGGTTATAACCATAGATGATGCTATAGAGGCCAATAAGAAGGGACTAGGTATAGGAGACATTATTATTAAGGATATCAATACAACCAGCCCTGAGGCCCTCTTGACTGACATAATGAGCATGGCAGCTACTACTCCCTTCCCAATAGCTGTAATAGATGAAGATGAATCTTTGAAGGGAATAATATCCAAGGCCCATGTATTAAGTTCAATATTGTAAAAGGACTTATTAAAACCACCTAGAAAGGGAAGGTGTCATAGGGGCAATTTCGAAAAATTAGGCTAAATACGGAAAACAAGGGTGGAAACCGGTATAGGTTTCCACCCTTGCTATATCTATGTTCTGATATTCGTAATTGTAGTTCATAGGATGGCCTTCAAAACCCTAGGGTCTCGGCGTAAAAATTTGATAATCTCTATCGCCAAAATTTATTTTTTTGCAAGACGATTACTGTAACTGCTACTACTGGGGAGCAGTTACAGTAATGGTCAATACCTCACTCATATACACAAGGCTTACATTAATGCCTTCATCGTTATGTCCATTGACAGTGATAAAATCAGTTGCTTCCATCTCATATACATCCTTAGAAAAATCTTCTTTGATTGTTTCCCAATAGGAGGAAACATCCTCTTCTTTGACCGATTCTAATGTGATTACTATGGAATCAGCGCTTTCTAACACACCATCCACAGCTCCTTCCTTAAATTCGGGAATGTATTTTACCAGCTGGGATTTGGGCCATTTATGGTCACCAAAAGTAACTGTTTCTCCCTTATCTCCCTTGATGGTGACCTTATCCCCATCTATATCCAAGTCACCACCGCCAACTTGTTCAAAGATTTTTTCTGCAGCCTTTTCCTCCAATTTTTCTTTAGCACCGCATCCAGTAAATGAAATTAGTAGCATAAGTGTTAAAAGATAAATTAGAATTTTCTTCATAATATCAATCCTCCTTTCCAGTCAATGTTTCGGTTAACATCTGCTCCTCACTGTTTATTTATCCAATTGGGAACACCATTTTGATCCGTTCCATTTGGGTTTTCAGAATCGAAGAAGGCGTCCACATAAATTTGAATTTTTGCTACATTTGTACTGGAATCGTGCTGTGCGGTAAACACCAAGCCTTTATTATCGCGCCCCGTAACACTATACAGTCCGCCTTCATCAATCTTAGTAGGCTTGAGAGGGAACTTCTCCATAACACTTTCTGCATACTGGAGAAGGTCTTCCTTGTTGGTCTTGCACTGGATTATAAACTCATCAGAACCAAGATTATTCATATCGGTGACTTTTAGCTCCCAATACTTCCCAAGTTCAGGGATATTTGCCGCAGCACCATGGGTCGGCCATTTATCGGAGCTAGATGCTGTGTTGCTGTTCTGTGGGTTCCCCTCTGAATCTACGGAGTCACTCTCCCCCTTTAGCATAGATACTGTCACACAAATCTTACCATTATATAGCAAATGGCCCTCATAGGTATCTGCGCTAATCAAAGTTGTGTAGAGTGAACTATCTTTCTTTGCAGAGATGTAGTAGCCATCGTCCCTGTCTTCGATTTTTACGATTCCTCCGCCAAAAATCTGATCGTAATGGTCACGCAAACTGTTTATACTCCCATCGCTTGCCAGGACGACATCAACGCCTTTACCGCCCTCCTTCTCACGCAGAGAGACAATTTCGGCATAATCTGGAATTAGCCCCAAGTCCTTTGGGAAATAATCAGGTAACAAGTTAATATTATCACTTTTATTGGCCGAAGAATTATTTTCCTCCTCATCCGTATTCTGCGTGGGCTTGTTTTTGGATTCAGAAAGTGTGTCACCGCTCTTATCTTTTCCAGCTGTCGAAGTGGCTGCACACCCACCAAGGGTTAATATGAGTACAATTGCTAAAATCAAAGATATAATTCTTTTCATATAAATATCCTCCTTACTTTTAAAAATAAGACAAGATTCCTCATTCACAAAAGGCTGATGCTCTATTTCAGGATAATAAAATTGCCAATTAGGGGCAGAGGTTTTGCTTTCCCTCCAAATCCATTGATGAGACCCATGATACCCAGTATCAAGATACCAATGCCGAAAATCGGCATTAGCATCCAGCCAATCACAGGGATGATGCCTAATATCACGTTGCCTGCCACACCTGTAATCAAGAGTAAAAGTGATTGGTTCGCATGAAATTTTGCATACCCGGATTCAGGGCAGACAATGAGCGGTAGGAAGAACAGAAAATACGAAAGACCTGCCATTGTCTTATTCTTTTCGATATCCTCCGGGGTATAGATATTTTCCTGTACAACTATTGGCTCTTGATTTTGGGGATTGTTTTTTTGCTCTGTCATAATAAATTCCTCCATTTCTCTTATTTCATCAACATAACGATGCCAAAGGGAATACGTCCTTCGCTATCCGGCAGAGGGAAGAGCAGTGCGCTGTGGTAGTCGTCCGGAACCTGATAGCTCCAGCTTTTACAAAGCAACTCCAAAGGATAGGAGAGACGGCTTAAAAGCGCTGTCTTGCCGTAAAATACACCTTCAACCGCTTCCGCAAGAGCAAAGTTTTCGTTAGTGATGCGATCCAGAAAACTGATTTTTCCAGTTGGCATTTCATCCCTGCTCAGATCTGTTTTTTCAATGAGTGTGCGGTTTGCTTTGTGTATCACGCCTCCCCTTGCAAAAACAGCCACCGGGCATGGAAAGCGATCAATCACAGATAAATGATCATGTTCATTTTGCATCAAGGATTGAACCCGTCGAATAAACTCCGCCTGCACAACAAGCTCATTTTCAATATCTTTTTGCATAGAAACGAGCTCAGCAAAATGCTGCATAGTCTTGTTTTTCTGTTCCAAGTTCAGCACCACCTTTCTCATAGATTGGGTCATGTTTATTGTATAAAAAGAAAACACTGTATTATAGCGGATAAAAACTTAAAAACATTCATTTATGCTCATTGATATTTGGACAGCAAAAAGCCCGTGTATTCGTTTTACCTGAATACACGGGCTCGTTTCTGTTCACTTTTCAATCCATAACCTTCCGATATTGGGATGGCGTCATTCCTACTTGCTCTTTAAAAAATCTTGCAAAATTGCCGGGATATTCAAAGCCACAGGATAAAAACGCTTGGGATACACTTAAA
>CAZFIO010000093.1:0-8642 GCA_964519585.1 uncultured Tissierellaceae bacterium | reverse complement strand
GCTGCAACGGCGGCAGCCTTTGTATATACACCTCCACCAACTCTAGCAAAGAAGGCTATGGATGAGGCACCTAATCCAAATCCAGTAATTATATTGGGATTTTTAAATATAATATATAGTTGACTTACACCTAAAAGACCTAGGCCTACTACACACATGCCCATTACTGCTCCACCTGAAAAGGCCACTTCCAAAGCCTTATTCATTCCGGATTCTCTTGCAGCATTTGCTGTTCTAACATTTGCTTTTGTAGCAACCCTCATGCCGATATATCCTGCCAGCATTGAAAAAATTGCTCCTAATAAGAAGCATAGTGCTGTCCATATACCTAATTCAGGTATAACCGCCAAAATAACAAACAAGACAACGATAAATATACCTAAAGACTTATATTGTCTTGATAAAAAAGCCATGGCACCATCATGGATATAGGTAGATATTTCTATCATCCTATCAGTGCCAGGACTAACCTTATCAATACTTGATGCCTTATAAAAGGCAAAGACAAGTGCCAGTATACCGATAATCGGTGCTGACATCAAAACATAATTCATTAACCCTTCCTCCTCCGTTAGTTAGCTGCTAATATTACCGTAGATATAATAAAAATAACCGCTGAAACTATGGTTATCTTTTGTAATATAGCTTCCTTACTTTTTCCCCTGGTCATTCCCCATAGTGAGTCTGCTCCTCCACTACCCCCTATAGCCCCTAGACCACCTTCACTACTTTCTTGAAATAAAACACTTATTATTACCCCTACTGCTGAAGCTAACAATAAAATCGAAAAAAATGTTTGCAAAATACACACCTCCCAAATCTAACTTCTTGAAAACTTATTCCCTCATTAACATTAATATTTTAACATAGTGGGTATTTAAAATCAATCATAATTGGCCCTATAGGTGTTTTTCTTTAGATAGACAGCTATAGATTAAAAAGTCCCCTTTTATTTTACTTAAAGGGGACCTGAATTACTTACTCGATTTATTATCTTTTTAAATTATAGAAGGTATCCATTCCCCTATATTGGGCGGCTTCCCATAGTTCATCTTCAATTCTTAATAATTGATTGTATTTTGCAACCCTATCAGTTCTTGAAGGAGCACCAGTTTTAATTTGTCCAGCATTTAAAGCAACTGCTAGATCCGCTATGGTTGTGTCTTCTGTTTCACCTGACCTATGTGAAATTACACAGGTATAGCCGTTTACCTTGGCTAGTTCTATAGCATCTAGGGTTTCAGTTAGGGTTCCAATTTGATTTAGTTTAATCAATATGGAGTTAGTAATTCCTAGGTCAATTCCTTTTTTAAGTCTTTCAGTATTGGTTACAAATAGGTCATCCCCAACTAGTTGGATTTTCTTACCCAGTCTTTCCGTTAGAGCCTTCCAACCATCCCAATCTTCTTCATCTAGACCGTCTTCTATGGAAATGATAGGATATTTTTCAACCAAGTCTTCATAGAAGTCTATCATCTCTTCTACCGTAAGTTCCCTACCTTCTCCTTTTAATTCATAGACTTTTCTTTCTTTGTCATACATTTCAGTAGCTGCAACATCTAGAGCTAGGACTACTTCTTCTCCTGGTTTGTATCCAGCTTTTTCGATAGCTTTAACTATAGTAGCTAGGGCTTCTTCGTTACTTGAAAGATTTGGTGCAAATCCACCCTCATCACCTACTGAAGTGTTTAATCCTTTAGCTTTTAATTCATTTCTAAGGCTATGGAAAATTTCTGCTCCCATTCTTATGGCCTCTTTAAAGCTAGAGGCTCCAACTGGCATAACCATAAATTCTTGTATATCCACATTATTGTCAGCATGTTCTCCGCCATTTAAGATATTTAGCATTGGTACAGGTAGAACTTTTGCATTAATTCCACCAATATATTGATAAAGTGGCATACCCAGAAGGTCTGCTGCTGCTCTTGCTACAGCTATGGAAACTCCAAGGATTGCATTAGCTCCTAATTTACCCTTGTTCGGAGTTCCATCTAAGTCAATTAATAGTTGATCTATGGCTAATTGGTCAAATACATCCATACCAATTACCTCGTCAGCTATAATATCATTAACATTATCAACTGCATCTAATACTCCTTTACCAAGAAATCTAGACTTATCTCCATCTCTCAGTTCAACAGCTTCAAATGCTCCAGTTGAAGCTCCTGATGGAACTAGGGCCCTACCAAATCCGCCAGATTCTGTAACTACCTCTACTTCAATAGTAGGGTTAGCTCTGGAATCTAACACCTCTCTTGCATATACATCAATTATTGTACTCAAGTTTATCATCTTCCTTTCTTTCAGCTTTGTTGTTGGTCAGTTAGCCAATTGGAGGGGAGCCCTCTACAGGGATTCTTCCCTACATTTCACAATTTCTTGTCTATCGCTTGGCTATTGCTTGACTATCGTTCAATCAGGCTTTGGCCCGTCATTTCTTTTGGTTTGTCTAGACCCATTAAGTCTAACAAGGTTGGTGCCAGGTCTGCTAATTTGCCCTTCCTTAACTTTACATTTTCTTTACCTACTAAAATTAAGGGAACTTCATTGGTTGTGTGGGCTGTTACTGGATTTCCACCCTCATCCAAGAGTTTCTCAGCATTACCATGGTCAGCTGTGACTAGGCTAATACCACCCTTTTCTTTCATTAAATCCAATATTTCACCTAGACAAGAATCCACCGTTTCCACTGCTTTTTTTACAGCTGGGATAATGCCTGTATGACCAACCATATCTGGATTTGCAAAGTTTACAATTATTAAATCATATTTATCCATCCTGATTCTTTCTAGCAAGTTGTCCTTTACTTCATAGGCACTCATCTCAGGTTTTAAGTCATAAGTTGAAACCTTTGGTGAATCTATCAGTACCCTATCTTCATATAAATATGGTTCTTCAATTCCTCCATTAAAGAAGAAGGTCACATGGGCATATTTTTCAGTTTCTGCTATTTTTAACTGGTTTAGCCCTTGGAAACTTATATATTCTGATAGCGTATTTACCGGAGGTGTACTCCTATAGGCCACATGAACATTGTCTATAGTTTTATCATATTCTGTCATACTTATATAGAAAGTGGAAGCTGTTTTCTTTCTTTTAAAACCTATAAATTCCTTATCAACAAAGGCCCTAGTAATTTGCCTTGCCCTATCAGGCCTAAAGTTGAAAAATATTATAGTATCTCCATCTTCTACAGTGGTCATTGGTTTGTTTCCATCCATTATTACTGTAGGTTGGATAAACTCATCAGTAATGCCTTGAATATAAGAGTTTTCTATAGCCTTAACAGGGTCTATCTCTTTTTTACCCAAGCCAAGGGTCATAGCATCATATCCTAGTTCAGTTCTTTCCCATCTTTTATCCCTGTCCATAGTATAATATCTTCCGGATATAGTAGCTATTTCTCCTATACCTATTTCACCCATTTTTTTTACTAGCTCTTCAATATGACCTTTCCCAGCCTTAGGGGCTACATCTCTACCATCCAAGATAGCATGGACATATACTTGACTTTGACCTTGATTCTTCATCATTTGCAAAAGTCCATACAGGTGGTTGATATGACTATGGACCCCACCATCAGATACTAAACCTATAAGATGGACTTTTGACTTGTTCTGCTTTGCATTTTCAATTCCAGCTAGGAATATTTCCTTCTTTAAAAAAACTCCCTCTTCTATATCCTTGCTTATTCTTGGAAGATCCTGGTATATAACCCTTCCGGCTCCTATATTTAAATGTCCAACTTCTGAGTTTCCCATTTGCCCCTCAGGTAAGCCTACTGCCAATCCACTTGCAGCCAGGCTTGTAGATGGACATTCTTTCATTAGCCTATGGAAGTTTGGAGTCTTGCTCTTATAAATAGCATTTCCTGGGTAATCTTTTCCTAAACCCCAACCATCTAAAATCATAAGCATTACTGGTTTCTTTGCCATTATTAGTCCTCCATTTAAAAGTTCACAAGTTTTACAAAATCCTCAGCCTTTAGGCTGGCTCCACCAACTAATGCTCCATCTATTCCATCCTTGCTCATAAGTTCTGCAACATTATCTGGTTTAACACTACCTCCATACTGGATTCTTATCTTGTCTTTTTCATCGCCATAGATTCCACCCATAGTCTCTCTTATAAATTCAATCATAGAGCTGGCGTCTTGACTGGATGCAGTTTTTCCTGTGCCTATAGCCCATATTGGTTCATAGGCTATAACTATTTTTTCAATCTCTTCAATATCTATATTTTCAAAGGCTTTTATTATTTGTTCCTTAACTACATCTTTCTCCCTCTTGCCTTCTCTTTCTTCTAGTGTTTCTCCAAAACATACTATTGGTTTCAGCTGGTGCTTCAAGGCTGACTTCATCTTTTTATTTACACTTTCATCACTCTCATTAAAGTACTGCCTTCTTTCAGAGTGTCCCAATATTACATAGTCTACACCTAGTTCTTTAAGCATTAGTGGAGAAATCTCACCAGTATAGGCTCCATTTTCCTCCCAATGCATATTTTGTGCCCCTAATTTTATATCTGTTCCCTCAGTAGCTGCTTTTACTGCATGAAGGCTGGTAAAAGGTACGCACAAAACTGCCTCTACATCTTTATCTAAACCAAATGATTTAATCTCTTCTACAAGCTTTATTGCTTCTTCAATGGTCTTATTCATCTTCCAATTCCCAGCAATTATAGGTTTTCTCACAAAATCCCTCCCTTATTTAAACGGTGGTTCAACTATTGTTTATCTGATATTGCTTCTATTCCTGGTAGAACCTTTCCTTCAAGCAGTTCAAGTGAAGCCCCTCCACCTGTGGATACATGGGTCATTTTCTCCTTATAACCTGCCTTTTCAACAGCAGATGCAGAGTCCCCACCACCTATTATAGTTACACCGTCTGATTCTGCCATGGCCTTAGCTATACCATAGGTACCCTTACTAAAGTTATCCATTTCAAATACACCCATAGGACCATTCCAGATTATAGTTTTTGCCTTCTTAATCTCTTCAGTAAATAATTCCAAACTTTCTGGTCCTATGTCTAGTCCCATCATGTCATTAGGCATATCTTCTATATTAACAAGCCTAGTTTCACTATCATTTTTAAATTCTTTTGCTGCCAAAGTATCAATAGGTAATATAAGATTTACCTTCTTCTCCGCTGCCTTTTTCAGAAGCTCCTTAGCTAGTTGAATTTTATCCTCTTCCAAGAGTGAACTTCCTATCTCATAGCCCTGGGCTTTTAAGAAGGTGTAGGCCATACCTCCACCAATTAGGATAGTATCTACCTTATCCAAAAGGTTTTCTATAACCCCTATTTTATCCGAAACCTTGGCCCCTCCCAGTATAGCAAGAAAGGGTCTTTCTGGATCTTCCAAAGCCTTGCCCATTATGGAGATTTCCTTTTCAACTAAAAACCCGACGGCTGATGGTAGATAGGTAGAAACTCCCACATTGGATGCATGAGCCCTATGAGATGTACCAAAGGCATCATTGACAAATAGGTCTCCTAGGGAAGCCAGGTCCTTGGCAAATTCCTCCCCATTCTTAGTTTCTTCATTCCTATATCTAGTGTTTTCCAGTAAAACTATATCCCCTTCTTCAAGCTTTCCAACTGTTGCTCTAACATCATCAGAAACCACCATAGGGTCTCTAGCAAAAACCACCCTTCTTCCAAGGAGTTCCGATAGTCTTTGAGCCACAGGTAGAAGACTAAACTCTGGCTTTGCCTCTCCCTTTGGCCTACCTAAATGTGACATAAGTATAAGCTTGGCCCCCTTTTCAACCAGATAGTTAATGGTTGTTAGGGAGGCTGTAATCCTTATATCATTTGTAATATTTTGCTTTTCATCCAAGGGAACATTGAAATCACATCTTACTAGGACCTTTTTCCCCTTTACATCTAAGTCTTTAAGGGTTCTTTTATTTATCATATTATCACCTTGATTTCATATTTCTAGTCGGGCCTTTAGGCCCGACTTTATTTTTATTTTATATATTCTTATTTTGTAGCTACTAATTTTGCTAGGTCTACAACTCTTTCAGAGTATCCCCATTCATTATCATACCAAGCTACAACCTTAACCATATCATCTATCACCATAGTTGATAAACCGTCTACTATTGATGATCTTGGGTCTCCTATATAGTCTGAAGATACTAGCGGCTCTTCAGAGAAACCAAGTATGCCTTTCATTTGATTCTCACTTGCTGCTTTAAATAAAGCATTTACCTCTTCAACTGTAGTTGCCTTATCTACTTCAAATACCACATCTACCATAGAAACAGTAGGAACTGGGACCCTAACTGAGAAACCATTTAGCTTTCCAGCTAGTTCAGGTAGTACCAAAGCAACTGCTTTTGCAGCTCCTGTACTTGTTGGAACAATATTCACTGCAGCTGCTCTTGCCCTTCTTAGGTCCTTATGTCTTTTATCCAGAATCTCTTGGTCATTTGTATAGGCATGAATTGTTGTCATTAGGCCTTTTTGTACTCCCAAGTTATCCAATATAACCTTTGCTACTGGGGCTAGGCAGTTTGTAGTACAAGAAGCATTAGAAATCAAATGATGTTTATCAGCTTCATATAGGTCCTCATTTACACCCAATACTATTGTGATATCTTCACCCTTGGTAGGAGCAGTGTTTATAACCTTTTTAGCTCCTGCTGCTATATGTTTCTCCATACCTTCCTTATCCCTAAATGCTCCCGTTGAGTCTATTACTAGTTCAACTCCTAGTTCCTTCCATGGAATTTCTACAGGGTCTCTATGGGCTACTACAGCTAATCTTTTCCCATTGATAACCAAGGCATTTTCCTCAACTTCAACTGTAGCATCAAATTTTCTATACATAGTGTCATATTTTAATAAATGAGCCAAATCATTTAAGTCACCTGATGCATTTATAGCTACTAGATCAAATTCCTTTACATCATTTAAAAAGTAAGCCCTTAATACATCCCTACCAATTCTACCAAATCCACTTAAACCAACTTTCATTGCCATTATAAAATCCTCCTTAATTTTTCTTAATATTTTAAGCTCTATAGCTTTTGAACTAATTCCTCTATCTTCCTTGCTGCTGATTCATCTGTTACTAAAATCATGTTTTTATTTAGTGACGAAACTGAAAATATAGCTTCTGCCTTTTCTTCACCTCCAGCAACTCCAATAAGATTATGCAAATCTTTAAATTTATCTAGGGAAAGCCCTATGGTCTTGTATTCCCATATTTCTTTTCCATTTATATTAAAATAATGCCCAAAAGCTTCTGCTACTGCCCCGCCTTCAATCAATTCCTTTATTCTATCTTCAGAAAGGTTCCTTCTCTCAGCCATGGTATCAGCCCTGCCAATACCAAAAACTAAGATATTCATATTGTTTATAAGATTGATAGATTGGCTGATTTCTTCATTTTTTAACATATATTCCATAGCTTCTTCTTCAAGGCTATCTGGTATATAAAGCAGACGATAATTTCCACCTAAACCCTGGGCTAACTTGGCTGCTATAGAGTTGGATTGTGTGTTTAAGTCCTTACCAAGCCCCCCTCTAGCAGGTATAACTATAAGCTCCCTATTTTTCTTGTCTGGTTTAATTTCTTCAACCACCGATGCCATGGTGTTGCCACCAGTTATACCAATAATATCCTGATACTGTATGTTTTCCTTGAGAATTTTAAAAGTTGTATTTCCCATCTCCTTAAGGACACTTTTATTCTCATTGGAATCACCTGGAATAATGAGAACATCTAATATGTTTAATTTTTCTTTAAGCCTTTTTTCCAACTGTGGAATCCCTTTTAAAGATATATATATATCCTTCAATTCTCTTAAAACAACTATACCTTTTCTTTCTATATACATACCCTTAGAATTAATATTTATTAAACCTTGATTTTTTAATACAGTTACTTCGTCTCTTACATTTCTTTCCCTTAAATCCAAATCAAGTGACAAGGCCCTTCTGCCTATGGGTTGGTTTTGGAAAATATGATTTAAAATCAAGTATCTTTTTTCGATTGTTTCAGTTATTTCTGGAGCCATAATTTTTATTGTATCAATAATCTCCATATAATCATCCTTTGTTCATCTATGGGTTGGTCAGTAATTGTCCCAGTAAGTCATATTTTGTCCCACCATGTTTATTATAAAACAAAGTAGTTGTTTTTTCAAGTAGTATTGAAACTTTTCATGACCATAAATTCCTTTGTGATACGGAAGTCCGCGGAACAAGATGGTGCTTGTTCCCTACATTTAGGCCATGCGGTCTAACAAGTTCATAGACCCATACGATTGTTCAACTATTGTTTAACAATAGTTCAGCCATTGTTAGGCTATTGTTTGTTATGCGAACCTTTTCCTCATGGTTGAAGAAGGAATATCTAACTCATCCCTATACTTTGCCACGGTTCTTCTTGAGATATCTACTCCACTTTCCTTTAAGCTGTCCACAATTTTTTGGTCACTATAGGGTTTTGTCTTATCCTCCCCATCTATTATATTCTTAATCATATTTTTTATCTTTGTGGTAGATAGGTCCCCATCATCCCCTGATAGGCCGGTTGTGAAAAAGTATTTTAATTCAAATAATCCTCTTGGAGTTTGGACATACTTGCCATTGGTTGCTCTAGATACTGTAGACTCATGCATA
>CAZFIO010000092.1:0-8671 GCA_964519585.1 uncultured Tissierellaceae bacterium | reverse complement strand
TTTCTATTTGATTCTATCTATCGGAGTTATGGTAATTTTCAACACTGTAAAACCTATTCACTTTACAAATCAAATTATTATTCATGGTATTCTGTTTTTTCTGGTATTGCTTGGACTGTTTTTGGCATTTTCATCATTTATCATATTTTGAACAAAGGACTTGTCAATCTTTAATGTATCTATGGGGAATCTTGTAAAATAAGCCAGTGAAGAATAGCCTGTCCCAAAATCATCTATAGAAATTCTAACCCCCATGTCCTTCAGCTTCTTCATTTTAACTAGTTTGTCCTCTACTTCTCTCATGGCAATTGTCTCTGTAACTTCTAATTCCAAAAATTTAGCTTCCATTCCCGTTTCCTTAAGAATCTGCCTTATCTTTTCTATAAAGTCTACCTGATCAAATTCTAAGGCTGATACATTTACCGACATAATTATAGGCTTATTTAACATGTCTTGCCATATTTTATTCTGCCTACATGCTTCCCTTATTACCCATTGTCCTATTTCTTATATCATCCCATTTTGTTCAGCCATTTTTATGATTGTTACTGGGGATATTTCTCCGTATTGGTTATGAGACCACCTTAGCAAAGCTTCTGTTCCTATTATTTTGTTTTCCTTAATATCAATAATAGGCTGATATGCAAGCCTTAATCCATTGTTTTTTATAGCATGATTTAGTGCAGCCTCTATTTCTTCTTCCTCTAGGATTTTTTCGTTAAGCCTATGATTGTAAAACTTAAAAGCATTTCCACCCGATTTTTTTGCCACAAATTTCGAAATTGATGCCCTATTGATTATAACATCCATGTTGTCAGTATAATCAAATAGTACATTTGCACCTATAGTTGTCTTAAGCAAAAATTCAATATCATTTATTATTATTTCTTTATTACATATATCCCATAAATCCTTTACTCTTTCTTCTATATCTGTTTGCTTATGTGCGTTTAGAAGTAATATAAATTCATCCCCTAAGTACCTGGCTACTAGTTCTTCTTTTCTTACTATAAAATCTAATAACCTTTTAGCAAATCTTTGTAAAACCCTATCACCCATACTATGACCATATATGCTATTGATTCTTTTAAATTCATCTATAGATATTATAACTATAGCCTGGGCTGTATCTTTAGTCTTTAGTCCCTCTAGCTTATAGGGTAGCTCTAGTAGAAAACCATTGTAATTATATAGTCCAGTAATTGTATCTGTATAGGTTAAGTCCTTAATTTGTTCAAGCATTATATTAAAGCTCTTAGCGGCTATACCTAACTCGTTGTTTACATCCTCATTGGCCTTAACATTCAAGTGTCCATTTGCAGCTTTTTCAAATACATCTTTTAAGTCTAGAATTGGTCTAATAATAGTATTTGAGTAAAATATGGAATACATGGTCACTGCAATTAGGCCAAATAAAAGGGCAACTATTATGGCCTTCCTTATATCATTTACAAATGAATATATGCTAGCTTCTGGAACTGAGACTAGGAAGGTCCAGCCTGGTGAATCTTTGATTTCATAAAAGAAGGCCAAGGTTTTCTCATTGTTTTGATCTATGTAATTAATCACTCCAGAAGGATTAACAAATGCATCTTCTATGTCCAAGGGGTCTACTTGTAAAATATCACCAATAGATATGTCCATGGGGTTATCATAATCTGGATGGGCCACTACTTGGCCTTGGCTATTAACAATCCAGCCATATCCACTGCTATCTAGGTCTATATTTCTTACTATTTCATTTAGAAAATCTATCTTTATAACTCCATTTGCTAATCCTATAGTTTCATTATTATCATCTACAACCTTATGTGCAACAATAATTACGAAATTATTTTCATCCTCATATACAAAAGGACTATTGAAAGGTTGTGTAATAATACGGTCTTGTTTTGCCTCTATAATTACCTTGTACTGTTCTTGGTCAGCTATATTAAATTCATCACCCAAGGTTGTAATTGCATTACCATGTATATCAGCAACAGTATAGTTCCTAAATTTGCCCTCTAAAAGCAGGCTGGGTAGTAGGTTTTTTATTTTTTCAAAATCTAAACTTCTAACAGTAGCTGTATTGGATAATATTTTGATCTGGTCTAGAGTACCTTTTAGCTCCTTGCCTACCTCATCGGATCTGGCCTTAACTATTTCACTATATTGGTTTCTTGAATGTCTAGGTAGCTCTTCTAGTTTTTTATTGGATGCTAGAAATAAGATTAAAAAAATTATGGTTATTCCTAGACTCAAATATATAAAAGTTTGCTTTACGATTGATTTCATAATATACCTTCTTAAGATTAATTTAATGTCCTTATGATTTATACATTTTAATGTTTACTAGCTTGTTTTAAAAATACCTTATGCACTAAAGTAATAAATTGTTAGTACAGTAATATTTTATCATATTTTGTTTTATTTTGGGGATATATTATATTAAGCTTAGTTCATTTCTTAGTTCTTTAATAGACTTAGTAGAAATCTTATCTTGAGGAATATTAAGAGCTTTTGTAATTTTGTGTAAGTCCTTAATATGCATAACCTCTATTTCCATATAAGGATAGGGATACATATTTTTATCCCAGGTATCAAAATCTAGCCTAGCCCCCATAAAATCATAAGATCTTCTTTTTTTATAGCCAACTTCCAATTTATCAAAACCTAAGTCCTTCAATATTTTAAGCATAGTATCCTTGTCATCAATCTTTACATTCAACTCTTGGTTTTGCCTTATGGCCTTGATTCCTATATTTTTCTTAAGGGTTAGATCTATATTTGTTTTATCATTTAATAAATCTCTAGTTTCCCTAATCCTAAAATAAGCATCCAAGTAAGATTTTATAGGTTTTTCCTTTGAATCAATCAAAATATTTACTTGTTCTTCATCAGCTATTAGGCTTCCACCTTGTTGAATTACTTGATTTTCTAGCTTTTTTATATCCATGCCAAGTACTTTTACTTCCAATTCTAGCTCCATACCATCACCCCAAAAGTATTTATTTGAAAAGTGTAAGACTCCCATAGTTTAATTACCTAAAATTAATTTTGGCACAAATCCTATATAGTCGCTTGATATACAGTGAAATTTTATACCTTCTATAGTATCTTCTACTGCATACTTATGCCCATCTGCATGTAGGTGGCCGTAGACACATATATCCACACCATAATCCCTCATAAGCTTAACAAACTCATTTGGACTTGAATCTTTATTAAAAGGCGGATAATGAATCATAACTATTTTCTTTTCTACTAACATATCTTTTCCTAAGTCTAGTGACATCTTTAGTCTTAAAAGCTCCCTGTTAAATATTTTTTCATCCTCCGGCTTAAAATCATCACTATCCCTAGATAACCAACCCCTAGTGCCATGGATGCTGGTATTTTTGTATTGGTAGAAATTGTTGTGAAGAAATGATATAGAAGGAAGGTTTAACCCATTCATCTTGCTCAAACTTTCCCACCAATAATCATGGTTACCCTTGCTTATGATTTTTTTTCCCAGTAGTTTATCTATTCTTTCCAAGTCGAAATACGCCTGGTTTAATCTTAAGGACCAGGAAACATCTCCAGCTATTAAGACTAGATCTTCTTCCTTCACTAGTTCTTTCCAGTTGTTAACTATTTGTTCTTCATGATTAATCCAGTTGTCTCCGAATATATCCATTGGTTTTTTTTTAGAAAAATCAAAATGCAGGTCACCTATTCCGTATATCATTTAATCACCTCAATCTTAAACTTCTACTTTAACATTAATTATATTGAACTGTAGATTAGAACATTTAAACCTTAATCTTAAACCTTAACTTTAGGATATATCAATTAAGTTAAAGTCTTTTCCCATAGCATTTAGGCTCTGGTATTCCCTCTTATGGCAGGTAAATAGTATAATCTGCCTTGATTCACCCAATTCTGATAAATATTCCATCATATTGGATAGTCTACTATTATCATATTGGATAAAGCAATCATCCAAGATTAGGGGAGGTTGTTTCTGTCCAATGGTGTCTGTAATGCCAAAGCGTAAAGAAAAATACAGTTGATCTATAGTACCACCACTTAGGCTATCAATAGCTATTAACTGCTTATCATCAGGGTTAATTACAGCCAAATTCAATTTATCATCAAGCCTAATACTATCATATCTACCCTTTGTTATTGTCTTAATTATTCTACCAACCTTTTCATTGATTTCGGGGGCAAACTGTTTATGAATATCCCTGGAAAGTTGCTCTATAGTTTCCTTGGCCAAATCAAGGGCCTGCCTCCTTTTATCTAAGTCTTCCCTTAAGTCAATCTTCCTATTAATCTCTTCATCTATTTCTACCAATTTCTTAACTTCCCTATTTAATATGTCCAGTCGTTCATTGCTCCCGCTGCTTTTTACTTTTAAATCATTAATCATGGCCTGTTTTTCCTCAATCTGTAACTTTAGCTCCTGGCTATCTAGGTTTATATCAAGCTTGTCTATATTTCTTGTATAAGCTGATAAATCTTTTTCTAGACCCTCTATACTATGGTTCCCCAAGGTTTTATCAAGGACTAGCTTCTTTGTCTTGATTTCCTCTACTAGACCCCTATAAATCTCCTTTTTATTCATAGCTTCCTTTAGCTCTTCTATAGTTGTAGATAAGTTTTCTTCTAGAATTCTAGTTAGGCTTTTCTTGCTATTTTCTATTTGTAACTTAGTTTCTGCAAGATCTTTCCTAAGTTGCTCTTGTTTCTTTAGATTTTCTGATAGATTAATCTCCCTTTCCCTAGCCTTAAATATATCCATTTGCTTATCACTATATAGCTTTTTAAATTCAATTTTTGATTCCAACTTATATTTTTCAAGTATAGATTTTTGTTTTTCTTCAATGTCTTCAATCTTTTCATTTAATTCATTATACCTTCTTTCAGCCTCTAAGTAGTTTTCTTTCAAATCACCAGTGCTTGATTTAAGGTTTTTTATCCTCAAAGTTGTAAAAATGGCTATTAGAAAAAATAAAGCAGAAAAAACCAATAAGGAAAAGTTTGATTTTATTAGCCCATATCCCCCTATACCCAAAGCTAGCAATAAATCAATAAGCAAAAGAAGTTTAAAAGTTTTTAGCTTTCCTTCCATGTTATCATAGTCTCTTTTTAAAAATTCTGAATTAGTCTTGCTTGTTAATATTAGGGCCTTATTTTTCTCTTCTTCTAAGTTTTCAAATTCCAAATAATCAGATTCCATCCTAGTATCTAATTCTTTGTTAGATTCACTATCATCCAGGCTTTTTAATAGGTCTTCTATCCTTATCAAATCATCATCTAGTTGGTCTTGTCTATTTTCTAGATTTTCTATCCCATCCTTAAGTCTTACACCTTGAGTATAGGATTCCATGGAGATATCCTTGTAGTTTTCAAGGTGCTTTGCCTTTTCTTCAAGTTCATCCATCTCATCTAGGATGCTTAAAGACTTTTTATAGATATTCTTCTTCTCTATAATCAAGGCATCTTCCAAGTCTTCCTTCAAATTCTCCATATTCTTTTCTGCATTTTTTAATTTTTCATCTAGGTCTTTACTTTTTTCTAGTATTTCATTATATTCATCTTTATAGCTTAGTATCCTATCTCTTTCTATTTGAAGACTATCTAATTCAGCCACAACCCTACCGTAGTAAGAGGTAGGTGCCCTAGTAGACCCTATGTCCTTCAAAGACTTGTTCAGGTCTTCTACAGCCTTTTCCACAGAAAGGTTGTCATCAAGGCTTGAAGAAGTATTGGTCAATCTATCACGAAGTTCACTTGCTAAATTTTCATCAGTTCTGGATCCTAGCTGTTTGATAGATATGGTATTAGAAAATACAGCATCTGAAAAGCCAAAGAAATGATAACCAGGCTGATAAACCTTTCCCTTGTTACCAGTATCAATATTATTTACTATGTCTTCACCCGTACTATCTATTAAAACAGTGGTGCTTTCATTTCCCTTGGTAAAGTCCCTTTCAATAGTATAGTCTGACCCATCGTATGAAAACTTTATAGTGCCTGCATATTTGCTACCAGACCAAGGCCTGTATTTTTCATGGGTATCTAGGTATATGGTCCTAGTAACATAGGGTTTTAGAAAACCATAAAACATACCATCTATAAAACTATGAAGGGTACTCTTCCCTGCTTCATTTTCGCCATATATAATATTAATACCATCCCTAAGTAAGATTCTTTTATTGATGAATTTCCCAAATCCAATTAAGTTTAATTCCCTTATCTTCATTATAAAAGCCTCCCTTTTAGAAGTGCTTCTAAACCTTTGTATAAGCTATCCTTAACAAGAGGATCATTAAGCCCCTTTTCTTTCATTTCCTTAATAAACATACCAATTATATTGTCCTTATAATCATTTTCTAGTAGCTCCAGGTCGTAATCAGGGATTGTATTGTCAATAATTTCTAGATAATAAAAATTATCACCTAGAGAGTCTAAAAGGCTGGAAAGATCAATATCATTTTGTACATATCCCTTTAGCTTTATCCTATAAAAGTCTTTATCAATCAGTCCTGTTTCAAGAGTTTTTATCTTATTGCAAATATCAAGATAGGACATGGTTTCATCAATTTCCAATTCCAAGTCATAAAAACTTCTTCTAGAGAATGGAACAAATTCTATGTTTGTTTCTCCATCTTCAATTCTTCCTTGGATAAATCCCCTTTCACCTGTTTCGCCAAAATCTAGTGGTTCTGGTGAACCACAGTAGGCAATCTTCTTATTAAATATCTCCGGCTTATGGATATGGCCTAGGCCTATATAGTCCATATTTAAGGACTTAAGCCTATCTATACTTAGGGGCAGGTAGTTGGATTTGGTGTAAACATCTCCATGTAGTATCATTATCTTATTATAGTCTGTCTCATCATTGGGTAATTGGTCCAGTATAGAATCATCCCTAATTTCCAGCCTATCCCAACTATATCCATATATCCTAGTCCTTTCTTCTGGAAAATCCTTATATTCAAGTTCCTTACCAGAAAAGATGCTAGTATTGGGGCCCCATTCTACTCTACTGTATAAGGAGTCTTTTCCCATATAGTCATGGTTTCCTGCTATGATAATTATCTGTACATTTTCCGCTTGGCTTAAGATATCCCTAATCCTTCTTATGTCTCCCAGTGTAAAATACTTGTCTTCAAATAAATCTCCTGCTATAAATAAAAAATCCATATCATTTTCCGCTGAATAATCAACAATTCTTTCAAAAGTCCCCCAAAGCTCTTCCCTTCGTATCCTAGCCTTGTCCTTGTCAAAAGAGACACTTTTGAATTGAAGGCCTAAATGAAGATCCCCTGTATGTATAAAACTTACCAATTGAATCACCCCTTATAACTCCAAATTATATCATAATATAGGTCCTAATATAAAGGGAAAGGCAAGATTTCTCTTGCCCTTCATAGTGTAAATAATAAGACACTTCTAATCTTTAATTTTAATATACAAGCTTCTCCTAATGTTTCCTTACTATTTTATTAATTTTGACATGACTTTAAACTCTGGGGTCCCAGATATTTCAAGCAGGTCAAAAATTATGGTCTCTGTATTATTAATCACGGCTCCTAGTTCTTTCATTAATTCTAGTCCATTTAGATAGTTCTCTCTAGTTCTAGATGCTACTCCATCTCCTACTAAATGAACATGGTAACCTGCCATTATTAAGTCCCTAGTAGTCTGGTATACACATACATGAGTTTCCATACCAAGGATTATAATCTTCTTCTTATTAAGCCTTTCCAATTCCTCCTTTACTTCCTTTGTATAGGCTGTAAAGCTGTTCTTTGAAAAGACCTTTGCATCTCCTAGCAAAGCCTTAAGATCTTCTACAGTTGCCCCTAAACCTTTTGGATATTGTTCAGTTACAACTACAGGTATACCCAACTCCTTGGCACCTTGTAAAAGTATCTTGCTATTTTTGATTACCCTATCCTGGTCTAGCATAGCAGGAAGTAACCTTTCTTGAATATCAATAACCAATAAACATACATCATCCCTGTTTAATACATATTTCTCCATAAAACCCTCCTTAATAAGCACTACTTATTATTTCTATATTGGACATTATTGATTTTATATCTCCCATATCAACCTTATATAGGTCTCCTAAGGAGTAGGCTATACGAAAACTCTGGGCCAGTTTCATAGTGGTTTCAAAATCATAGCCCTTATCCATAGCAAAACCATAACCTGCCACAGTATAACCCTTATCTTCACCTAAAGAGACATCCTTGTAATATGTGGATTCAAGCCTATAGGCCTTGTCCCTAGTTAGAACAACACTTCCATCTTCATATAAATCAACAAGGGCTATTTCTATACCAGATTCTATAATCCCCCTAGCAAGGCTAACTACTTCTTCCCAATTATTGATTTCTATATTAGTCAAATGCTCCAATTCACTTTTATTCATTTTAACCATAAAAGGAACACCATCTAGTCCAAAAAACAAGCCCTTACCTCTGATATCTAGGATAAATCTTTTTCCCCTATTATTAGCCATTGTAATTAAATTATAATAGATATCCTCATCAAGGCCTTCCGGTAGGTCTCCTAGGCCACATATTATACTATGATTTTCTAGGATCCTGGTATAGGTCTCAAAAAACTTATTTAAGTCTTCCCTAGTAACCCTAGGGCTAACCCCACATATGGAGGTTATGACTTT
>CAZFIO010000091.1:0-8741 GCA_964519585.1 uncultured Tissierellaceae bacterium | reverse complement strand
AGGCTGCTTCCAGCATGTCCCCTGATGCCCTAGTATCCCTAGCAAGTAGAATCTTGCCTTTTTGATTTTTCCCCAATACATATGCTCCTACCCTGCCTACCTTAAAGGCTAGTTCAGGACTTAAGTCTATATTTGCAAGTCCTCTTATTCCATCTGTTCCAAATAACTTTCCCAAATGCCTGCCCCCTCTTTTACTATTTCTATGAGATTTTCCTTCTTATTTAACTCTGGCTTTTCCAATACTTGGTCCATAAGATAATCTATGATTAATCCTACAATTTTTCCTTCTTTATATCCTAAGCTTATAATATCATATCCAGAAATATCAAGTTGTTTTTTTTCATAGGCTTCCTCAAAATTCAAGATTTCTTGAATCCTTATTTCCCTTTCCAATAAATCATCTATCCTAGCCCCAGGATGGCTGCATAGCCTATCGGCTTTTTGTAAGTGGATTAGGTGAAATACTTCTTCCTCCCCTAGATTTGAGATAAGTCTTTTTAGGCCCTTTTCTCCATATTCATTGTGGGAGTTCATGTGTTCTTTAACCAGAATCCTAACCCTATTTATTAAATCATTTGAACAATGAAGACCTTTTAGGATTTCTTCAGTCATTTGGGCTCCTAGCCTATCATGCCCATAAAAATGGGCCTTATCTTCCTCATCTATGGTAAAGGTGTCCGGCTTGCCTATATCATGAAAAAGTGCTGCCAACCTTAGACTGAGGATTGGGGGTGTCTTGTCTACAACGCATACTATATGTTCAAAGAGAGTATTGTAGTGATAGGGTGTTCTCTGGTCAAAGCCTATAGTTGGAGCTAAATCAGGTATTATAGCTTCTAAAACTCCTAGGTCAGCCATAAGTTTCAAGCCATAGGAGGGTTGGGGGGATAAGAGTATCTTAAAAACCTCATCCCTAATCCTATCTGGACTAATACTTTTTAGCGAGTGTACTAATTCCTTGCAGGCATGGTAGGTCTCTTCCTCAATGGTAAAGTTCAACTGACTTGCAAACCTTATGGCCCTTAAAATCCTTAGGTGGTCCTCCTTAAACCTTTCCCTTGGGTCTCCTACTGTTCTGATTATCCCTTTTTTCAAATCATCTTTTCCATGAAAATAATCAACAATCCCCCTATCCTTATTGTATGCCATAGCATTGATGGTAAAGTCCCTGCGACTTAAGTCTTCTTCTAATTTATTGGTAAAACTTACAGCAGAAGGCTTCCTTCCATCCAAATACTCTTCTTCTATCCTATAGGTGGTTATTTCAATGTTCTTCCCATCCATTACCACCGCAACAGTCCCAAATTCAAGCCCCACTAAAATAGTTTTGTATCCATCAAATACTTGAATGATTTCCTCTGGTTTTGCATTGGTAGTTATATCATAGTCTGAAGGTTCCTTCTTAAGTAGTAAATCCCTAAGGCTCCCCCCTACTATAAAGGCCTCAAATCCATTTATATTTAACTTATCCATAGTTTTTAATACATAATCAGGTATTATAAATCTCATAATATCCTCCTCTTACTTGCTAGTATTAGTATATCATAGTAGAAGGAAAATATAGAAAAAACTTACCATCAACTAGGACCTAGTTAATTGTAAGTTTTTCTATTTCATATTATTTTAATGGTTAAATTTTATTTCATTTTTGAAAAAAGATGTGGATAATTCCTTGCACCATGTAAGACCCTAAAAATACTTATTTCTTTTTTATATATTTTATAGAATAGAAGATATTTATCAAAAACAATCATCCTAAAACCCCTATTAGCAATCTTTATATCTGGAACTAAGAGTCCCAGTTTCGGAAAGCTTTCTAGTCTTTTTGCAGTATCAATAATCTTATGGTGAAATTTTATGGCATTAGATTTACTATCTCTTGCAGTATAAAGTACTATTTCATCTAAATCATTAAGAGCTAATTCCATAAAAACAACTTTATACTTATCCATCTATCAATCCTCTTAACCTTTTACTTGCTTCATTTATGCTATAGGATTTCCCACCATTAAGTTTATCAATCTCCGCATCCAATAGCTTTTCCCTTAGATCCAGTAGTTCTTCCCTAGCACTATAGGCCTCAATACTCATAACAACTAAATCTCCTTCGCCATTTTTAGTTAGATAGATGGGTTCCATACTTTCCTTGCAATAATTTGACATCTCATTGTACTCATTCCTTAAAGCAGTTGAAGGTTTAATTTTCATAAACTCACCCCTGGTATTATTCTATGCATATTATATCATTATTATATCATTGCTTCAATGAGGCATTCTTCATTTATTTTATTACTAAGATTCTTTAAAGAGGTTAATCCATCCCAAACTCCCTAACCTTCTGGATAAAGGAGGCTAGATTTTCCTTACCAGCGGGTACAAAATACCCCTTCTTATCTAGATTTATAAAAGCAGAATATGTATCTTTATTTTCCCCATAAGATAGAATAATCTCCACAGTCCTTTTTTCATAGGTCCCATCTTCCTTTGGTAGGGAGAAATATAGGTTAACCAAATCCGGGTTTATACTAGCCTTCTTATAAAAAACTGGCCCTGATAGAGAAACTTCATGAAGCAAGAGACCAAATAATTCATTAGTTTGCCCTAGTAAATCTAATGCTGTTCCAGACCAGTCCTTATTGGGTCCTTCAGATATATCCAAAAATGTACAATAGGCAGTTCCACTAGAATCCATACCTTCTAATCCCAGCTTATCACCTAAGGGTTTTGGCTTAAAATATAAAACAAGAAATAGAAAAGTAACTACAACTAGTAAAAATAAAACTTTCAATGAAATCCTCCGCTTTTTTATAAAAATCTCCTCCCTTACTTATTAATAATATTAGTATAGCATAGTATAAATAACATTTCCCCCTAACTAAAGCAGCATTTATTTAGGCTGGCTAGACCTATTATAGGGCTGGAATTACAATATTATGTTTTTCCCCATCTATTAGGCAGGAAAATATATACACTGGCTGATAGTATCCCTTGGTATCTAAATAGTAATCTAAATTTATATCTTTTATAAGAATTTCACCTATATCTTTAGAAAAGTTATAATAGGAAAACTTCCCCTTCATAAAATCATCATAGGCATCCTTTTCACTTTTTAAAGCTATATCCCTTACCTTGGTGTAGGTAATTAAATAATTTGAGATATCCTTAATTGTACCGTCATTATAATAGCCACAGGAAATAAATCCTTCCCATAGTTTATCCCCTTCTATTTGTCTTTCTAGGTCAAAACTATACTTGCCATTTTCAATTTGGCTAAAGGCTGCCTCAGATGGTATATCTATATTGAAGTTTCCAAGTTCTTTAACTAAATTCGCCTTATCACTGGATACAACTTCTACCCCCTTGTCAAAGGAGGAGAAGTCTCCAAAGGAATAGCTACCATCGTCATAATTCAACCATATATTGTAGCTGGGATCACCTCTTAACCAGTAAACTCCTGACTTGCTGTATTGGCTTATATCTAAGTTCCCAGTATCTAAACCAAGGTTATGGAAGAATTCTATAGCAAATTTTTTACCTGTTACCTTGTCATATGTAGGTGCTTTATATATGGGAACCTTTGGTTCTTCTAGATTTAAGTCCCCATCCATCTTCACATCTATATTTTTCATATCTAATCTATAGGAGTGGGCAATATTTATATTCCCAAATTCCTTTGCCTGATAAAGGATAAAAATGCTTGCAAATATGCCTATGGAAATAATAAGTGGAGATAGATACTTTAGTATCCTTATGGATAATCTTTCCTTTTTATTAAGGATTGCAAGTATTGACATGACAATCCCATAGCCTATTAAGGCACCCAAAAAGTTATTAACCATATCATCTAATTCAAAGACTCCACGTCCACTTATAAGTTGTACAAGTTCAATAAAGATTGTAAGAGCTAAGGCTATGGTCATGGTGTTTTTTAATCTTTGAAACTTTGGATTTATTAGAGGTAATAGTATACCTAGAGGTAGAAACATAAGAATATTTAAAATCAGCTGTTGCCATGCCATAAGCCCAAAGGAGTTCCAAGCGTCCCTATAGGAGCTGAAGAAGTGAAAATTTACCGCACCCTTAAAGTGGTCTCCCCTGCCCATGAGGGTAACCCCTAGAACCATAGTAATATACCCTACAAGGGCAAATCCTAGAATTATCTCCTTCAGTGTAAACTTTCTTTTACCACCAAAGACCTTCCTATATATAAAAAAATATCCTATGGCTAGTATTGTAGCTAGACCAGCAACAACCACTAGCCCAAGATAGAACCTCATCCTAATAATTCCCACTATATCTCTGATTGTCAAAGTATCTTCCCCTTCCTGCTTGAAAATCTTGTCCATATTATTGCATATTTATCTCATATATTTAGCTAGATTGATTAAATATTATCATAGTTGCCTTGAATATTCTAGAGTATATCTACTATTGACAGAGTATATCTACTATCTTTCAATACCTTACTAGTTCTATAATATCTGTAGCTACCTTATCAATAAATCTTCTGTCATGTTCAACTATGATCATAGTTGGTGAGTACTCTAAAATCATATTTTCAATTTGTATCCTTGATATTACATCTATATAATTAAGTGGCTCATCCCATATAAATAAATGAGCTTCTTCACATATAGACCTTGCCAAAAATATCTTTTTCTTTTGTCCCATGCTGAAATTTTCAATAGGGATTTCAAATTGATTTCTAGAAAACCCTAGTTTCCTTAATAAGGTAAGAAATTTAGTTTTATCTAGATTTTCTTTACTTACAAAGTCATTAATAGACCCTTTAATATAATGAAACTTTTGTGGAAGATAAGACGTGGTAAGTCCCTTGGCAATTTCAAGCCTACCCTTCCAAGGCAAATCTTCACCTAAAACAGCCTTTATTATGCTGGATTTTCCGCTGCCGTTATTGCCCTTAAGTACCAGACAGTCTCCCTTTTCCACGATAAAATCTATGGGGTGAAAAATATTATCCCTGTCATAGGCAATTGTAAAATCTTCTCCTATAATATATTGTTTTCTATGATAATCCAATGAATTTATCTGCAGATTCTCGATTGTTTCTATATTCTTTAATAGTTTTTCCCTTTCTTCTACAACCCTTTCATATCTTTTTTCTATGGCTTTAGAGCGTTTCATCATTTTGGCAGCCATATGACCAATATAGCCCTTATCTACAGGCCCCGATCCAATTTTACTTGCTTCTACCTTGTGGGACCAGATAGTTTTTTCCCTTGCAGATTCTTTTAATCTTCTGATTTCTTTTCTAAGTTTCTGATTCCTATCTAATTCGTATTGGTCTTCCAAATTTTTATTTCTCTCCCAGCTATCATAATCACCTTTCTGCAAAACTATATTGTTTTTTTCTATGGTAAGTATATGGTCTACTATGCTATTTATGAAATCTCTATCATGAGACACTAGTATAAATCCTTTTTTTTCATTTAGGTATTTTGCTACTAGCTCCCTCCCATGGTTATCCAAGTGATTGGTAGGTTCATCTATCAATAGAAACCTTTCCTCAACTGCAAATAACAAGGCAAGTAATATCTTAGTTTGCTCCCCACCACTTAGGCTAGAAAATAATCTATAAAGAATTCCTTCCTCTACATCCAATAAGTTTAACTCCCTCTCAAGCTTCCATAATTCAAGATTAGGCTCTAATCTTTCTAAAAGTTCTAGGCTTTTAAGATTATAATTTTCTATCTTAAAGGGAAAGTAGGCCATAGGGACAGGTTTCATAATACTACCCCTATAAGAATATTCATCTACTAGCAAATTTAAAAAAGTAGTCTTTCCATAACCATTTCGTCCAATAAAACCTAGCTTCCAACCAGTGTCCAACTGTAAGCTTAAATCCTCAAATATTGGTTCTAGTCCTCCTATATGTTCAAATGTTACATTTCTTATATCTATCAATGCCATATATTAATTCTCCCTTCATCCAGGTAGGGATATAGGTCCATCTACCCTTTCTTTTATCAGCAGGGATATCCCGATAAAAAAAATTGAGGATAGAAACCCTCAACTTAAAGATGCATAAATCTTATTCATAAGACCACTTATATATACTAATATTCTCTAAGACTGATGAATGTCTTAATAAGATAATATGAGATTTCCCGCTAAAATTGCACAACAAAAAAACTGCTTCCTTTAATAATAGTTGTGCTTATTTAATTCATTATTTAGCAAGAAATATTTTCATTGATACACCCTCTCTCATATTCTTATTTATATATTACCATATATTATAATAAAATCCAAATCAAAAGGCCCTAAGATAACTAGTTTCTATAGTAAAAACACCCACCCTTAGATTAAAGGGAGTTTTCTTGGAAACCTTTGGTATTAATCAGTCCTTTCTTCTGCAATAAAATCTTCTAGAACCTTACTACTTATAAAGAAAGGGCAAAAGACTTGTAAAGAAAGCTTTTGCCCTGTTTCTATTATTTATGAAGTATATGTGATACTCTTTTATATATAAGAGTGGTTATTATTGCAGTCAGTAGACCCTTGGCTAAATTAAAGGGAACAACTGTAAATATAATCAAGCTTTTTAAGTCCACTACCTTTTTAGTAACTGCAGTCCCAAGTTTAACTATAGTTTCCATTGGTAGTCCTAAAAATTTAGAATATATGGGAAAGATAAAGAAGTAGTTTGCTACTGAAATTACAGCAGTCATTACTACAATTCCTACTGCCATCCCTATAATAGCATTTTTAAAGTTCTTTTCTTTAAAATATATCCATCCTGCAATATAGGCAAAGATCGCCCCTGAAATAAAGTTGGCAGCTTCTCCAACACCAGCAGTTGTGGTACCTTCGAAGACTAGGTTCAAGATGTTTTTTAATAGCTGAATCAATACTCCTGCTATGGGTCCCAGGGTAAAGGCACCTAGTAGTGATGGAATATCTGAAATGTCCATCTTTAAAAATGATGGCGCTAGCCAAGCTACTGGAAACTTAAAATACATAAGGATAAAAGAAATTACCCCCAATACTGAAATCTTGACCATAGTCCTGGTTGACCAGGTTTCCCTACTTAATGTAAACATAAAATCCCTCCAATTTTCTTGCTTCAGGGATAAATAAAGCCCCCAGATATAGCTGGGGGCAAATAGACATAAAAATATAAGTCTACTACATCTTCTTTCATCCAGACTTTTACTGTCGGCCTTGGAATCTAACCAAGTCAACCTATAAGGCTCGCGGGCTCTACCGCCGGTGAGGATTTACACCTCCCCCTGAAGATATATATTTGATTTAAGTTTATTATATAAGTTAGTTTATCTTTTGTCAAGAATAACTTTGTTCAACACCTGTGTCTTGCCCAGTATATTCCATACAAAAGTTTAATCGTTTTTATCTGACTTATCAACCTGTGAATTATACCTTTTAGTTAGCTCTATAAGATAATGAGTAAGTACAATTAAATAACTAAATAAACATAGTATTGTAAAACTAAACGCCTCTATAAATGAATCTCGACTATCTTGAAAGAATGTTAAAAAGATAAAAAATAAGATAAAATAAATTATTAACACGCCTATAAACATTTTGATATACTTCTTTATTACAATATCCTCATCAATTCCTACAACCAATATCCAAAAATGCGCCAAGGACCGTCCCCAACGCACTTACCCTTCCAAATCCTTCATGCTTAAAGCTATTCTTCCCTTATTCATATCTATATCTATAATCTTTACATCCACTATATCCCCTACCTTAACCACATCCTTAGGGTGTTTTACAAACTTATTTGATAATTGAGATATGTGAACTAGACCATCTTCCTTGACACCTATATCAACAAAGGCTCCAAAGTCCACCACATTTCTTATAGTCCCCTTCAATACCATATCAACCTTTAAGTCTTCTAAGGATAAAACATCACTTCTTAAGATTGGCTTTGGCATCTCATCCCTTGGGTCTCTTCCTGGTTTTTCTAATTCTCTTATTATATCAACTAAGGTAGGTTTACCAACTTGAAGTTTTTCAGCTAGTTCATCTACTTCAATATTCCTATAGTCCATTTGGATTATAGAGTTGGCTATATCGTAGGATTCAGGATGGACTCCAGTGTTATCCAATGGGTTTTCCCCTCCTGGAATTCTTAAGAAACCAGCACATTGCTCAAAGGTCTTGGGTCCTAGGCCCTTTACCTTCAATAATTCCTTCCTAGTCTTAAATTTTCCTAGTTCTTCCCTATGACTTACCAGGCTATTTGCTACTCTTGTGGAAATCCCTGCCACATAGGATAGTAGGGATGGACTTGCAGTATTTAAATCAACCCCTACCCTATTTACAGAATCTTCAACTACACCCTTAAGAGTCTCACTTAATTTGCCTTGGTTTAAATCATGCTGGTATTGGCCAACTCCTATGTGTTTTGGTTCAATTTTTACTAACTCTGCCAAGGGATCCTGTAGCCTTCTTCCTATAGATATGGCTCCCCTTATGGTTACATCCAGCTTAGGAAATTCTTTTACTCCAACATCAGAGGCGGAATATATGGATGCTCCCGCTTCATTTACTATTATATAGTAGACCTGCTTTTCAATTTCCCTTAGGGTTTCCGCTACTACTGCCTCTGTTTCCCTAGATGCAGTTCCATTTCCTATGGCAATGATTTCTACCCCATATTTATCAATTAAAGCCTTAAGAGTTTTTTTGGTCTCATCTACCTGTCTTTGTGACATGGTTGGATAAACTACTGTATAGTCAAGCAA